>JAQBNJ010000185.1 GCA_028288645.1 Sediminibacterium sp. | reverse complement strand
TAACACACATGGCTTGGTTTCCAGGGATGTAATTGTCAGGCTGGTCCAACCCTGTCGCATAGGCTCCTGATTTGTCGCAGCATTGGTAAGCTGAATAAGGCTCAGCAACGTTAGAAGTTTGCGCATCGGTAATGTTTTTTTTGAAAATAAGATTAAATAAATATAATTAACTGTCCTGTATTTAATAAGCCGCTCAGCGGCTAAGGGCAACCGTGGCATGGGATTTATACCTATTGCCGTAAACATATATACAATGGCAAAAGCCGCAAAAAAAGCTACAACAAAAAAAGTTTCCCCTAAAAAAGGGGGTGCAACCGTAACGCCTGTAAATTCCATGCTACTGGAATTTTTTAAAGATGAATTGAAAGATATTTACTGGGCAGAAAAGAAGCTGGTTTCCACACTACCTAAATTGGGGCGGGCAGCCACTTCAAAAGTATTGAAGGATGCTTTTGAAGAACACCTGGCCGTAACCAAAATACAGGTTACAAGGCTTGAAAAAGTGTTCGCATTGTTAGGTAAGAAAGCAGAGGCCAAGAAATGCGAAGCTATGGCGGGAATCGTAAAAGAAGGAGAAAGCATCATTGAAGAAACTGAAAAAGGAACCTCCACCCGCGATGTGGGATTGATACTTGCGGCACAGAAAGCTGAGCACTATGAAATTTCTACTTACGGCGGGTTGGCAGACCTTGCCAATAACCTTGGACTGGAAAAAGTGGCTGCCTTACTGCATAAAACACTGGAAGAGGAAAAACATGCAGATTCGGCATTAAGCAACGTGGCGAACACACATGTGAATTACGCCGCCTCGGTAGAAAAAGCATAGTTCAACCATGGCATTCTATAATAAAAAAGACAACATGTCCATGCATGTTGTCTTTTTTTGTTCCGCAGGGTGAGAGGCTTGAGTGGCATGAATCATTCTATTAAATTTCAGTTTCAATTCCCGCAATGAGTCGATTAAGATCAGATGGGTTTTTGCATCAATAGATCTCAATCAACTGTTCTCCACCATTAAGATGTTCATCCTGTTCATTCTCATTCGGATTTGATCGCCCCTCGCGGAATATTTTTTTTACAATTCCTGTAACAATCCAACACGATCACCAACTAAACTTATAAAGGTTGAATACGGTGGAAAATAAAGAGGCAGAAAGACAGTTCGAGGCACACCTGAGGGAACACGAGCGGCTTATAGAAAAGATCTGCAGCATCTACGTGTTCACAGAAGCCGACAGGCAGGACCTTTTCCAGGAAATTGTCATTCAGCTTTGGAAAGCCTATCCCAGGTTCAAAGGTGAGTCCTCGTTCGGCACCTACCTCTACCGGATTGCGCTGAATACAGCGATTGCAGGTCTGCGTAAAAAAAAGGATTTTATTCGGCCTTATGAGCCGGAAAAACTACCACACCAAGCCGATGACAATGATAGTGCTATTGCCGAGGAACAACATCAGTTGCTGTATCGGTCGATAGGTAAACTGAACGAAGTGGAAAAGGCGATCGTCCTGCTGTACCTGGAAGATAAATCGTACCGGGAAATGGAAACCATTCTTGGGATGACCGAAGGTGCTCTGCGGGTTAAAATGAGCCGGATCAAAGACAAATTGCGTCAACTTACCAAATAATCATTTTATGGAACTCTTTGAGTTGAAACAACAGTGGAAAAAAACAGGTTCTTTACCAACAACCCATAATCATAATATCATGGAAATGATCCGTCACAACAGCAATGGCCCGGTAGCGGTACTTAAACAATCTTACAGGAGACAGGCTGCTATCATGCTCGTCCTGCCAATTGCCATGACCTTAATCAACCTCTCAAATATCGGATCTGCGCTCAGCAGTGTGCTGTTCTGGACTTATGTCGCGTTCTGCGTTGCAGTGGCTATCTATGCAGGCTATAATTACCGTGTCGTTGCCACACTCGACGAAACGGACAGCATGGTAAAACAACATCTCGAAAAAACGATCGCTGTACTGGAAACAAGGATGCGGCAAAATGTGACTGGTGTGAAAATTGCGCTCCTGATCTTTATTGTCCTGACCGAAGTCTTACCCTATATCCAGCATTTCCCGACGCTTGATTACTGGCATGGGCTTTCCCCTTTCATCCGGTTCGGCGCATATGCATTGTTGATCTTATCGCAGCATTTTTCGCTCAGGCGTATGAGTTACCTGAAGTTCGGCCAGCATATTGAAAGGCTGAAAGAGCTGGTGAGACAGATGGAATAAAATCAGGCAAAGACAACGCGATCAAAGCTGCAATGGCAAACCCCATGGCTGGATAGCTTATTGAAGGTTCTGGGGAAGAACTGTTGTCTTTTAAAAGTGTAGGGCAGGGTACGTTTCAATGCTTTTCACCGCTAACGGGAGGGATCCATGAAGGCCCCACAGGGCTTAAAATGTCGTTAGCCGGTATGGGGACAGGTGTTAACATTATTGTATTTACAAAGGGTAGTAGTGTTTGATCCGTTACATGCGAATGGTCAGCGAAGCGCTGAAGTTCCTTCCTTCCGATGGCCAGACGCCGGGGCCTGGGTAGAACATCGGACGCTTGGTAAAATATTGTTTATTGGCAAGGTTGCTGATACTGATCTTCAGTTCCAGGGTCTTTAAAAAATATATTCCCGCATTCATATCCAGTAAGCCATAGGCGGGCACTAACCCTACCGCGCCTGTTGACGCCGGCGGTACTACTATATTTAGTGCATCAGCAAATGTGGAAGATGTATAACTATACAAAGCGGATAAACTCAATTTTCCCGTGCGCAGGGTTATGCCGTTTCTCGTTGTGAGATCCGGTGCACTTTCCACTTTATTACCCTTGATATCCAGGTTATCATTACCGGATTTTACTATCGCTTTTTTATAACGGGCACGCATAAAAGCAGTAGATGTGAAAAGCGAGAGGCTGGTTGTTTTATTTAGCTGCCATTCACCCTGGATAAACATTTCGATGCCCTTGTTAAGCGAATTGCCGATATTGGTACGATAGGTATACAGTGTGCCGCTTGCATCGCTTTGGGCAAGTGTACCAAAACGGTTGTTTTCTTCCAGGAGGAACGCGGTAACATCCCATTTCAAAAAAAGCCAGTTTCCACGAAAACCTATTTCGGCGTTATATCCTGAAGCATCACGGATATAAGGATCGACTTTCTCATATAATGAAGAGGGGATGAGATCCTTGAACACCATCGGGTGATATGCCTGCGACCATCCGCCGTAGAATTGTATTTTGGGTGATACGGCATACGTAAAACCGGCTCCATACAAGGGAAATTCGTGACTTATAGAAACCGGTAATTGGTTAGCCGGATAATAATTGATCGTTCCGCTCATATCCGTTTTACCCATTTCAATACGCGCGCCGGCCGTGATGGAAAGATCTTTCAATACCTGCCATTTGTTCTCGGCAAACAAGGCAATATTTGTTGTTTTGAGATGTACATCCCTTCCCCATGTGGGATCAATAAGGGTAAGATCAAAATCGCTCCCTGTTGTGCCTTTGCCTATTTGCCTGCGATGCAGATCGTTGTTCATGTATTGTATGCCAGCAACCAATGTATTTATTTTTTGGCCGATGCTATAGTTATGCAACAGGCGCAATTCGTTTGTGTAACTCTTAAATCTGTCGATATCTACCTGGCGATTATTATACTGCATAGTCGCAGTAACGATCGTATCGGCTATATTAGTGGGTTTGTCGAACATCACACTGTTTCGCTTTCCTAATACTGCGGATGAAACGAATTGTATTTTTGACCGGGGGCCGATCTGCCAGTTAATGTTTACGGAAGGAACATGAATATCGGGGCTGAAATAATTGCGTGAGCGGGTTGCCTGTCTCGGATCTGCATAGAACATGGCATCTGTTAAAGGGCCGGGAATACGATACGTATAGGTGGACCGGGCCCATTCGACGCGGATCGAGAGTTTTTGATTAGGCTCGTATGTTAAGACAATGGCTTCCGCATCTGAATCTGTGTGTTCATTTACACGGTAACCATCTCTTGATTTACGGCTCACATATGCGTAGTATTTTATTTTACCTATCGTTCCGCCAATTGCGTTGAAGCTGCTTAACAGATTATATGACCCGATCGTATTGATGGCCTCAAAACTGAATGGTTTTGTTGTATCTGCTTTCTTGCTGATATAATTCAGCATCCCTCCAAACTGCGCGCCGTATTGCAGTGAACCGGTACCGCGAACCAGTTCTATCTTTTCAATACTTTCCAGCGGCATGCTATAATGACTGGCCGGATATCCGTACATATCAGAGTTTGTCAAAATGCCGTCTTTGCGGATATTGAATTCCCAACCCCTGTGCGGATCGAGGCCGCGGCTTGCAATGTTTACCTGGTTGCCCGCCCCATCCATATCATACACAAATATTCCCGGCAGTTTGGCAAACACCTGTCTCGCTATTTTATTAGTGATGTCTGCATTCTCCTTTGAAAGATAGATGGTCTCCGATTTTTTGCCGCTGTGCAGGTAAGTACCTTCGGTTTCTCCCAAACTCCTCTGACCGGTTACATATGCATTTATTATAACAGGGGTAAGCACATGAGCAGTATCATTAACCTTCTTTGTTTGCGCGCATAATAAAGATGCCTGTATACTAAATACAATAAAACAACTGATCTTATTGATTTGTTTCATAACATGGTTCCACCGGGTTTTATAAGAACATTAATATCTGGTAATGGCGATCGATTAATACAAACGATGACTCCATTTCATTGGGGTCATCGCTGTACAGTTTATTTCTTCATCCAGTTATCAAAAACATATTTCCCGATCTACCGGCCTAACTGAAGCCCGGTTTCATTGTCTATACGAAAATGAATACCCGCATCGAATCTTGAATCCGCACAATCCTGTGCCAGTTGCCTGAACTGCCTGGCATCTGCGGGGAAAAAATATTCCAGCACTGAACATGATGTGGCGGCACCCATTGCGTGGCCAGATGGATAACCAGGAAACGGGGGCGTAGTAATGAGGGATTTATAAGTACTGTCATACTGTACGGGCCTGATCCCCCAATAGGCATATTTCGCATCGAACACTGCGATAACAGCATCATGAAACGCTGTGTGCAATACAGCATACACACGTGCGGCAGACGGGGCATCATCAGACATTTTGTATTCGAATATTTTCTGGCTCGCCAAATCTGACCAGAAATCGAAACCTCCGTTGTTTGCCCAATAATACGCGAGGGAATTTGATGCAAAAGTTCTTTTGAAATTCTTTAATGCCTTCATTTCGCTTTCAAAATCAGGAGGAGGCCCGGGCCTGAACTGGTCGGCTGAACGCAATACTATCGGTGCATACAAAGAAAGATTAATGCCAAGCGGATAAGGCCCGGTCCATTTTTTGGGATCTTTGTTTACATCACCTTTCCAAACGGAAGATGACCTGTCGTTCTTTGCTTTTTCGATGATGACTCTGGCAACCTGTTCTCCCAATTTCCAGCCCGCTTCCGCATCACTGGGAAATTGTACACCTGCATCCACCCGCGACTGTGATGCCGAATGAGCTAACCGCAAAATAGAATCTGCTTTTTCGGGGAAAAAATACGCAAGTACATTTGCAGCCGCTGAAGCTGTTACAGAATGTTCGCAGGGATAAGAATAGGTAAGCGGATCATCGACCACCGTTTTTAGCGAAGGGTCTACGGCGTGCGGGCGCTTCCTTTTGTATTTTATCTTTTCTTTCCAGGCCAGGATAGTAGCATCATAAATAGCAATATTCATCCACGCGGTTGGCGTGCGCGATATAATATCAAACTTATCATAAGAGATCAGTTTAGGTGCGATCTGGTTCCAGCGGTACGACGGTGCCCCGGCATCCCAATATGTTATTTGCGCCCGCTGTTTTTCCGTAAGCTTACTGATCCCCTGTTTGATGGATTGTATTTCTGACTTTGAATGTGCCGCATCGGGCGGTGCCGGTATTGTTACCTGTT
>JAQBNJ010000159.1 GCA_028288645.1 Sediminibacterium sp. | reverse complement strand
ATGTTCAGGGAGCGGATAAGGGTGCGGACCTGGATTTTTTACGGGGCAGTACAGGAAGTGAAGTAACAAGAGATTCACATTAAGTTCTGTGATGAAAAAAAGTATATGATAACATCAATTATTGTTTTATGAAGAATTTGTTTACCATCTGTTTACTGGCAATAAGTATAACAGTCGTTTGCCAGATCACACAGAAATTGAAATACCCGGTGATTGGAAATATTGAAAGGATCGATCCCTCATTGGATAAGATCATTTCGCCAGATGCAAAGATCGAAGTGATTGCGGAAGGTATGGATTGGAGTGAAGGACCTTTGTGGATAGAAAAGCACAAGATGCTCCTGTTTTCCGATGTACCGCAGAACACGATCTATAAATGGACCGAAGCAAAAGGAAAAGAAGTTTATCTGACACCTTCAGGTTATACCGACACAGCCAAACGTGGCGGCGAAACCGGTTCCAATGGTTTGACATTGGATAATAATGGTAAGCTCATCCTCACGCAATGTGGTAACAGGCAGATCGCATTGATGAATGCACCATTGGATAAACCAGCTCCCAATTTCACCAGCATTGCCAAAGCATATAACGGAAAAAAATTCAACAGTCCGAATGATGTGATCGTTAGCAGTACCGGTGAAATATATTTTACTGACCCACCGTATGGTTTAGAAAAAAACATGAGAGACCCAAAGAAAGAAATTCCTTTCCAGGGTGTATACAAAGTGAAGAAGAATGGGGAAGTGATCTTGTTGGTTGATTCGATCGCACGCCCCAACGGAATTGTTTTACTACCTGGTGAAAAAACATTACTGGTCGCCAATTCAGATCCAGCTAAACCAAACTGGTACGCGTTTGATATTGGTCCGGGCGATGGCGTTAGCAATGCAAGAATTTTTTACAGCACGTTAGGCAGCGAGAAAGGACTAAAAGGTTTACCTGATGGAATGAAAGCAGACAAAGCGGGAAACCTGTTTGCAAGCGGCCCCGGCGGGATCTGGATCTTCAATAAAAGCGGAAAATTAGCAGGCAAGATCCGCGTGACAGAATCCGCGTCGAACTGTTCACTATCGGGTGATGAAAAAACATTGTACATCACGAATGACATGTATATTCTAAGAGTAAAAATGAGAAAATAATTATGAGGCTTTATAAAACGATATCGGGAATTATTATTGAGAAGGATGATACATTGTATTTGCTGAAGGAAAGCAACTGGGATGCTTTCATCAATGATGATGACCTGTTCGGAAAAATGGAAAGGCTCACAAAAACCTTAACATCAACAGGAAAACCTTTCCCGGTAAATGAAATAAAAGCGCCACTCGGTAGCCAGGAATTATGGGCATGCGGTGTTACTTATCTAAGAAGCAAAGTAGGCAGGCAGGAAGAATCCAAAGCATCAGGCGGGAGTGATTTTTATGCGAAAGTATATGAAGCGGAACGGCCCGAAGTATTTTTTAAATCTACACCGCATCGCGTGGTTGGCCCCGGTGATAAAGTAAATATCCGCAAAGATTCCACCTGGGATGTGCCGGAGCCGGAATTGACACTGGTGGCAAGTTCTTCAGGAAAAATTGTTGGTTACACAATCGGCAACGACATGAGCAGCCGGAGTATTGAAGGAGAAAACCCATTGTATCTCCCGCAGGCAAAAACCTATGATGGTTGCGCGGCTATCGGCCCTTGTATCTATGTGCCGGGCACTCCTCTCAGTTCAGATACACAGATACATTTAACTATTTCGAGAAACAGCAATACAGTTTTTGAAGGAACCGTTGCCCTCAATCAAATGAAACGTACCCCTGAGGAACTTGTGTCTTTTGTTTTTCGCGAATGTTCATTTCCCAATGGGTGTTTGATCATGACAGGCACAGGTATTGTGCCGGGCAGTGATTTCACACTAACATCAGGAGATGAAATAACTATCACGATAGATCATATTGGAACACTCACAAATATTGTTCGCTAACTCATTCACCATTATAAACCTGGCCGATGACATTCCTGATCATTCTTTTTGCAATAGCACTCCAGGTTTTCCTGACAGTGAAAAAACTCAGCCCGTTCTTATCGTTGCTGATCGTTGCGATCATATGCGGGTTATTATTAGGTATGCAACCTGCAGCGGTACTGGCATCGGTAGAAAAAGGTGTGGGCAGTACGCTGGGTGGTCTTGCATTGATCATATGCCTTGGCTCTATATTGGGAAAGATATTGGAGGTAAGTGGCGCTGCTGAGAAAATATCATCAACACTCATCAATAGTTTCGGAGAAAAAAATATTCAATGGGCAGTGTTGCTTACAGGATTTTTGATTGGCATTCCTCTATATTATAATGCAGGATTTGTGATCCTTGTCCCGCTGGTTTTTTCGATCGCAAAAAGAACAGGGTTGCCATTGTTGTACATCGCTGTTCCAATGGCGGCAGCTTTATCAACTACACATTGTTTTCTGCCGCCACACCCTGGCCCTGTTGTATTAGTAAATGCATTTCATGCAGACATGGGAAAAACATTGATGTATGGAATCATCATCGCAATCCCAACGGTAATCATAGCCGGGCCCTTCTTAGGAAGAATATTAAAACGCATACAGGTAAATAATTTCGACCTGTTTGGCGATTCAAAAACCGAACAAATAAAATTACCTTCTGCTGCTGCAAGCTTTGGCATCGCGCTGTTGCCGGTGTTATTGATCTCCGCTTCGGTTGTTACCAACCTGCTCATAGTTGAGAAGGCAAATATTTTCAGACAGGTGGTTTCTTTTATCGGCGATTCAACCATCGCGCTTTTAACAGCAGTGTTAGCAGCCATCTATTTTTTTGGTTTAAAAATGGGCAAAGCCATGCCGGAGATCATGAAATGGTTGAACGATGCCATTTCAGGCATTGCCATGATACTATTGATCATCACCGCAGGCGGTGTTTTTAAACAGGTGTTGATCGATAGCGGTACGGGCAGTTATATTTCTTCTTTCAGTGAAACACTGCAGATGCCTCCTTTGATATTTGCGTGGATGATCACAGCTTTGTTGCGCGTAACACTGGGATCCGCTACTGTAGCGGGTTTAACAGCAGCAGGTATTGTATCTCCACTCGTAGCAACTGGTGCCATCTCCCCTGAACTGATGGTGTTGGCAGTTGGTGCAGGAAGCGTATTTGGTTCACACATTAATGATTCCGGTTTCTGGATGTACAAAGAATTTTTCAAACTCACCCTCAAACAAACTTTCCTCTCGTGGACGGTAATGGAAACATTGATCTCCTTATTGGGATTGGCAGGTGTATTGATCCTTCATCTTTTTATTAAGTAAAAGCAATCACATGAAAAACAAACTATCGATTGGTATTTTATCTGTTGTTGTAATGTCATTGTTTGTCTATGGTACAACAGCGCATACAAATAATATCCCGGTTCCCCGAACAGATAGCAGCAAAGGTTTAAAAGATTATTTCAAAAAATATTTTACCATCGGTGTAGCAGTTTCTCCCCGTGCATTAAAAACAGATGAGGCAGGATTGATCGTCAAACATTTTGGAAGCATGACGCCGGAAAATGCTATGAAGATGGGGCCGATCCATCCCAGGGAGAATGAATATTTCTGGCGGGATGCAGATTCCATCATGGCATTTGCCAAAGCAAATAATTTAAAAGTGCGCGGCCATAATTTATGCTGGCATAACCAGGCGCCAAGATGGATGTTCACCAATGCGGCTAGCGATACCGTAACAAAAGAAGTGCTGTTACAAAGATTGAAGGACCATATCACAACGGTAGTCAACAGGTATAAAGGACAGATCTATGCATGGGATGTGGTGAATGAAGCCATCTCAGACAACAAAGATGAATACCTGCGCAATTCAATATGGTACAGGATCTGCGGTGAAGACTTTATTAAAAAAGCTTTTGAATATGCACACGAAGCCGATCCGGATGCTCTGCTGTTTTACAATGATTATAACGAGATCAACCCGGTAAAAAGAGATAAGATGTATAAGCTGGTGAAAGGATTAAAAGATGCGGGAGTCCCCATTCACGGCATAGGGCTGCAGGGACACTGGGC
>JAQBNJ010000123.1 GCA_028288645.1 Sediminibacterium sp. | reverse complement strand
TTTATACCCAACCCCCTTCACGGTAGTGATACAATCCACGCCAAGCTTCTGTCTTACTTTGCGGATATGAACATCAATGGTCCTGTCGCCCACGATCACGTCGTTGCCCCAAACCTGCGACAGTATTTCGTTTCGGAGGAATACCCTGCCCGGGCGCGAGGCTAATAAGTATAATAACTCAAATTCTTTTTTGGCCAGGATCACTTCCTGCTCATCAATGTTTACCAGGAATTTTACGGGGTCGATATCGATATTGCCACACCTGATATTTTTACCTGTTTCCTTGTTGTTCACTCTCCTGAATAATGCGTTCACGCGGCTCACGAGCACTTTGGGACTGATCGGTTTATTTACATAATCATCGGCACCTGTTTCGAGTCCTTTGATCTGCGATGCCTCATCACTCATTGCGGTTAAAAAAATGATGAGTGTGTCCTGGAAGATGGGCTGAGAACGGAGTATGGCACATACCTCCACCCCGGTCTTCCTGGGCATCATAATATCTAAAATAATGAGATCGGGATGCAGTTGTTTGGCTCTTTCAATGGCCTCGTTGCCATCTTTGGCGGTATAGACCTCGTATCCTTCTTTCCCAAGGTTATAACTTACAATTTCCAATATGTCCGGTTCATCATCTGCTATCAGGATCTTCTTCGGTTTGCCTTCCATGTTAACCTTATGTTTACACAAAATTAATTTTAAAGAATGGCAATCAGTGCTTTTGGCTTATTATGTTATTGTTAACTGCAAAACTGGCCCAAAATGTGTCTTCTACCCAAATGGCAGTATTTTTGCCTTAGGATATGCACATGAAGAAGATATTTACTACTGTTTTAGCTGTTTTTGTAGCGCTGGCCGTTTTTGCGCAACCGGAGATCAAAATGCCGCCGATCCCGGCATCGCGCGAGTTACACCACGAAACGATCCTCAATTCGCTTAATGCCATCACAAAACTCAAAAGCAAGACCGATACGCTTTTCCCGGTTACAGGCAACAAAGTGCTGGATCAGTCCATTAACAAGTCTATCCGTTTACGGGTTAACAATATGCGGGCGCAAATAGAACTGAACAACAGCCTCGATGATAACGGCAAGTTCAAATGGCTCCGCGGGGTGAATGAAATGCTTACGGCTTATATGTCGGCATACAGGGCCCGCGTTCTTTCTGCAAGCATGTTACCGCCACTGGTTAAGGCGTATGGAGATGCCATGGAGGTAGAACTGGCCGGTGGGTCGATCATTGACGTGATCACTGCCAATGAGCCGGAGATTGATAATATATTGATTGAGAACTTTGCCTTAAAAAATAACCCGGGCATAGCGGCAGCCCAGGACGTACTTGTACTAAAGCACATCCAGCGCAACCCGAACGATATTTTAAAGATACTTACCCGTTATCCGGATAACCGTTTTGCCGACAGCCTGATCATTAAAGAGGCACTCCGTAACCAGGAGAAGCTGTATGATTATGCGGCATCGCCAACTTCGGCACTGGCAAGAAGGATACGATCTGTAGATCATCCGCTGGTAAAGATCATCAGTACATTGGCGAGAAGTAAAACAGGAAGAATGTATTTCCCCTTCCTCGATAATCTTTATCATGGTAAAATAACAATGGACTCCATCACGCCCCTGGTGAAAAATGATTCATCTGCCGGGTATTATAAATTACTGGTCAGAACACGTATCGACTACGCCGAACGGATGCACAACGGCGATACGCCGATGAATGCCAGGGGACTTACAGATAAACTCAAAGCCAAGGCGGTGGAATTGTACATTAACGAGATCAATGCCTTGCATGATGTGTCAAATGAAAACATCCGGTTTAAAAAGCTGGAGGGATTGAGTCCTGAAGAATTGTATTACCTCGCTGTATTGGGTGAGGAGGAAATTTATACCTCCAGTTTTGTGAAAGGCGTGTACCCAAGAATATTTCAACGGATGACGGTTCCCAGGTCGGATTCGCTGTTGTATACTGTTCACAACGATTATTATAAAAAGTTTATTAAGATGTGCGCGGCGTACAATACCCTGGATAATTTCCTGAGCAGGATGAGCACGGAAACGGCTGAAAAACTGATGCGGAGTTTTGTGGATCGGCTCGAAACAGCCACCACACTGGAAGATGCAGTGGATGTGGCGGATTCTTATGCCAGTATCTATAATAAAGACATCCGCAAGTTGATAATTGGCGAAGTGCAGACCAATCTTGATGAAAGCAACCGGAAGAATAACCGGAAAGGGCAGTTGATCTATCGATTGCTTAATACCATATTCCTCTCCATGGATTCAACCAAAAAAATAGACATGGCTGCGGAGCTTGGTATTGATCCGGTATATGTGATGCCGAAAACCTCTCTGCAGGATACTTCGGGCCGCATCATCATCCAGCAGTTTTCTTATGGAGATAAGGATGCGGTCACTTATTTCTCTGCGTTCATGAACAAGTTCAGGAACCCCGGCTGGAAGATCAAACAAAACCCTAAATGGGTGGAGATCAGCAGTACCGGGAAGAATACCACACCAATCACCATTTATGCCAATCTTCCACTGGATGAAAAAAAGGAACTGGATATAGAGGCACAGGACAGCCTGATCAGCTACCTCGAGGAACACGAACTGGAGCCGAAGATCGTGATCCATCGCGGCCATAGTTATTACCTGAACGAGACCATCGGCCGTTTACCATCCAGCGCAAAACTGGTATTGCTTGGCAGTTGCGGCGGTTACCAGAAACTGAACGATATTCTGAACATTTGCCCCACAGCACAGATCATTTCGTCCAAACAGGTAGCAGCCGGTGTGGTGAACCAAAGCCTGATCGATGAGATTACAGGAAGACTGCGTTTAGGCAAGGACCTTGTTTGGGAAGATGTATGGAAAAGTGTTCAGGGTAAGGTAGGCACCAATTACAAAGAGAATTTCGACGATTATATTCCGCCGCATAAAAACCTCGGGGCCATTTTTATCATGGCATACGATAATGCATGGAGCAAATTCGATAAAGCGGATCAGACCTCGATGGGAAGGATGAGGCTTCGGTAACGAAACCGGGATTGAGCGTGAAAAAGACGGATAGCTCACTAAACGATAGATACTAAATTGTCGGGAATCACCAATCGTTCCTACGGAACGAAACGTGCAAATAACTATACCTTTCTACCCACCAAACGTTCCTACGGAACGAAACGTGCAAATAACGATCTCTTTCTACCCAGCAAACGTTCCAACGGAACGAAGGGCGCAGATAACAACTTTTTCTACCCGCGAAACGTCCCATCGGGACGACTGGTGGGTAGATAGGTATCATATATAGAAAAGGTCTTCGTTCCGTAGGAACGATTGGTGAGGCATTGGAACCGCCAATGATCATTTAATGTGTCTAGCTCAAAAAAGGATTGTTCGCTTTCTCATACCCGATCGTTGTAGGGATCCCATGCCCCGAATACACCACCACCTCATCAGGCAGCACAAATAATTTTTCACGGATACTTTTCAGCAGAGTCTCATGGTCACCGCCGGGAAGATCGGTCCTGCCGATGCTTTCCCTGAAAAGAACATCGCCACCGATCAGGAATTTTTGTTTCTCACAGTAAAAACAAATGCTGGCAGGTGAATGGCCGGGTGCAAGGATCACGCGCAGTTCATCCTCACCCAATATAATGGTATCACCTTCTTCCAGGAAATGAAGCGGACCCTGGTAATTCTGAAAAGGTAAACCCCATTTTTCGCCCGATAAAGGGGCCAGCTTCAGCATAGGTTCCTCGCCTGCATGGAGCCAGAGTTCGAGATCCCATGTTTCGGAAACCCATTTGTTGCCGAAAACATGATCAAGATGACAATGCGTGTTCAGCAACCTTACCGGCTGAAGTTGCGTATTATTTATGAAATCTTTTAACGTTTCCTGTTCAGCGCTGAAGTAACATCCGGCATCTATTATAATAGCTTTGTTCTGCTCATTGTAAAGTACATATGTATTTTCCTGAACGGGACTGAACGTAAACTGCTTGACCTTGATCATAATCGTATTTTTACCTGCTTTTAACCGTAAATGCCTAATTTTAAAACACTAAAGTTCGGATATGCAACTGAATCGAATCACTCAATGGATTGTTTTTGCCGTTTTTCTTTTACCACTGGTTTCCTCAGCGCAGGTAAATTCTGTGGAATTCGGGAAAAACCGTGTGCAGCATAAAAAGTTCATATGGAAATTTTACCAGTCACCCAATTTCAACAGCTATGTGTCGCAGGGTGGGTTGGAATTAGGTAAATACGTTGCACAGGTAGCGGAAGAAGAACTCTTATCTATCGAGAATTTTATTGAATATTCTCTGCAACGCCGCGCCAATATTGTTATTTACAATGATTACAACGATTACAAAAGCAGCAATATCGGTTTGGGCAGCGATTGGCAGAATGCGGGTGGCGTAACCAAATTAGTAAACAATAAACTGGTGGTTTATTACGATGGTAATCACGATCACCTGAAACGCCAGATTCGCGAAGGCATTGCCAAAGTATTAACCGATAATTTATTATTTGGAGATGATATCGGCGAATTTGCCAGCAACCAGGCATTGCTCGACCTTCCTAAATGGTTGGTGGATGGATATGTTGCCTATGCCGCACAACCCTGGAGCACAGAAAAAGATGATGAACTGAAAAGCGCCATCCTCGGCGGGCGATACAATAATTTTTACCAGTTCGCTTTTGAAAAGCCTTTGTTGGCCGGGCATGCTTTCTGGTATTATATCGGCGAAAAATACCGCAAAGAAAATATCACTTACTTATTATACCTCGCACGTATTTACAAGAACCTCAACAATGCATGTCTTCGTGTTTGCAAAAGAAAATTCAAAGAAGTGTTGTCTGATTTTATGCAGTATGAGCAGCAGGTATATGTAACGGATATTCGCCAGCGCCGAAACCAGCTTAAGGGGCAGTTGGTAGTGACCGAAGATGTTTCAAAGAATGATTATATCCGTTTCCAGGCCAACCCTAATCCCAAAAGCGCAACCTATGGCGTAGTGCAATTCAGAAAAGGGCAGTACAGTGTAAAACTGATGGAGAATTTTTACGATGCCCGTACTTTATTAAAGATAGGTGTACGTACCAACCAGGGTGATATCAATCCAAATTATCCCATCCTTGCATGGGATGTAAAAGGAACCCGTTTACTGGTGATCTATTGGGAAGATGGTAAAACCAAAATGTTTGTGTGGGATGTACTTGCCAAATTTAAAAGATACAAACAGGAGATCACGGGTTTCGACCAGATACTGGATGCCAATTTTATGCTGGATGCAAATTCACTTGTGATGAGCGCTGTTAAGAATGGCCACTCTGATATTTATACCTACAAAATAGAAGAACAAAAAACAGTGCAGATCACCAATGATATTTATGATGATCTGGATCCCACGTTTGTTTCATTTCCGAACCGTTCGGGTATCGTGTTCTCATCCAATCGTCCCGGTCCTGATGCCTCCAATTCAGATACGGTGTTGCCGGGAAAATATCCTTTCAATATTTATATCGTAGATATCCTTAACGACAGCAAACTGAAACAGCTTGCAAAACTCACCAATGTAAAACCCGGTGGCAATGCACGTTTCCCAATGCAGTATAATACCAATCACTTCACCTACATATCGGATGAGAATGGTATCAGTAACCGTTGGGCTGGCTTTTTTGCAACTCAACGTAACGGTTTAGATACCTTGTATTATATAGGTGATGAGTTATTGCGCAACCCATCACCCAAAGAATTTGATTCTACTTTACGCGCCTGGCAGAAACCGGAGCCGGACAGTGTGAGTTATTTCCAGATATATAAAGATTCAACCTATACTTTCCCTATCACGAATTACCAAAGCTCTTTATTAGAAACGCGTATAGCCGGTAACAATGGCCTGGTAAGCGAAGTAAGAAGGGAAGGGGATTTCAAATTCCTCTATAAATTAAAAGTGGATGAGGTTGCATTGGCTAAACGAAATGTAAGTACGCGGCCTACAGAATACATTCGCAAATTAACGGCAGATAAAAAAGCAACGGAAGGCAAAGCTATTATCTATAATAAGAAAGCGGGTTCGGACACAGCTAAAAAGAAAGATTTTTTCCAGAATGAATTTGCCAATGAAAAACCGGACAGTAGCAGTCTTGCCCTGCAGAATAAAACAGCAGGTATAGTGTCACCAAGTTCGATACTGGCTAAATCGAAATTATTTGACTACCGTTTGAAATTCAATTCCGATTATGTATTGAGCGGGTTTACCAATAACATACTCATCAACCGATACCAACCTTACGCAGGCGGTTCGGGCCCGATACAATTAAATAACGGTAATGATTTCAATTTCACTTTCCGCGTAGGCGTAAGCGACCTGATGGAAGATGTAAAATTTGTTGGTGGTGTTCGTTTTGGTACGGACCTGAGCGATAAAGATATTTTCTTCACTTACCAGAACCTTCGCAAGCGTTTGGATTGGACCGCTACGTATTACAGGAGTAAC
>JAQBNJ010000104.1 GCA_028288645.1 Sediminibacterium sp. | reverse complement strand
CTGTTCCAGCTACGCAACCATTCCATTTGTTTTTCAATAATATCGAAGGATGATATCCAGTCGAACTGGAGCGTTGAGTTTTGTGGCATATCCTTTATTACACCCGATACGATATAGTTGTCTTTGTTATCAACCTTAACCGTTTTGCCAACCACGGCTGTTTCATCGCCGAATAGACGCTTAGACATTTTTTCAGTGATCACCACTGCGTTCATTTCTTTCAAAGCATTTTTTGGATCGCCCTCTATAAAGGGGAGCTGGAGCATATCTATCAAAGCGGGATCGGCAAAACATCCTCTTTCAAAAAAAGATTTATCACCATTCGCAAATAATGTTTGCGCATTCCTGTAACGTGCCGCATTTACAATACCCGGGATCTCGGATTTCATCGCCGGTGCTAAAGGGCCGGGTGTTGATGTGAAGGTCCTGATAGGGCCATCAAAAACCTGGTTGGTCCTTACCTGATAGAGGAGATTCTTTTTAGCATACATGTCATCATAACTCGTCTCATTCTCTACCCACAAAAAAATAAGCCCCGCACTGGCCACACCGATAGCCAAACCAAAAATATTAAGAAAGCTATAGGTCTTGTTCTTCCAGAGTGTACGGAGTGTTGTTTTGAAAAAATTTTTTAGCATATTGTAAGGTTTGGCGTTTGGGGTTTGGTGTTTGTGGTTGAAGAACTCCAAACCCAAAACCCCAAACTCCAAACAGTTTTATTCAGTTCTTAAACTTTTCACCGGGTTTGCCACCGCTGCTTTGATCGCCTGGAAACTGATGGTTACAAAAGCGATCAATAATGAGATCACACCCGCAACAAGAAATACCCACCAACTGATATGGATGCGGTAAGCAAAATCTTCCAGCCAGCGGTTCATCAAAAGCACTGTTACGGGTATGGCAACTAAAAATGAGATCAAGACCAGTTTCAGAAAATCTTTTGACAACAAGATCAATAACTGTTTCACAGAGGCGCCCATCACTTTTCTTATACCGATCTCTTTTCTTCTTTGTAAAATATTGTATGCAGAAAGCCCTGCAAGCCCAAAACATGCGATCAGTATCGCGAGCAAAGCAAAAATGCTGAAGATGCTGCCGAATAAACGGTCTGATTTGTATTGCTGGTTGAAAGAATCATCGAGAAAATAATAGTTGAACGGGTCCTCGGGAAAATATTTTTTCCAGGTAGTTTCTACAGAAGCTACGGTTGAACGGATATTCTGCGGCCCCATTTTTACAGAATAGAAATTCCTTGAATTGGGCCGGAGGATAAATATCATTGGTTCTACTTTCTTTTGCAGTCCCTGGTGATGAAAATCGGCTACAACACCAGCCACCAACAAAGTATCACGTCCGCGGATGATCTTTTGGTTAACGGTTTTTTCGGGGCTCTCAAATCCTAATATTTTTATCGCGGTCTCATTCAATAACACAGATTTTCTGTCCGTCGCCAATTCTTTTGAAAAATTTCGCCCGGCTTTCAGTTCGATCTGGAAAGAAGGGATAAAATCATAATCAATACCTATGTTATATAATGTTGTTGCCTTCGTATCTGCGCCTAATCTTCTTGAACCGTTGGTCCAGTAGATCTCATTACCCATTACGCTGGAAGATGCCGTAACACTTTTCACATTGTTCATGCGCAGCAGGTCGTCTTTAAAAGGCTGGTACACCTGTTTGTAAACGGAGTCCTGCATGGCCCCGGTGCCTGCTATCACCAACGTCTGGCTGATATCGGTTCCTAATTTCTGGCTGCGCATATAACTGATCTGCTGGTAAACGATCATCGTTCCCGCTACCAATACAACCGAGGTAATGAATTGCGCAACGATCAGAGATTTTCTTAGCAGGATTCCGCTGGTACTGTTTTTGAAAATACCTTTTAATACCGTCACCGCTTTGTATCCCGACAAGACAAAGGCGGGATAGATGCCGGCGAGAAAACTGCCTAAAAAGAAAAGCGATAAAAATCCTGTCCAGTATTGTGTAGGTAAGCTGAAACCTATATTCACTTCTCTTCCTACAAAATGATTGAAAGCTGGTGTAAGCAAGAAAGAAGCGATCAATGCGATCAGCAATGCCGTCAGATTCAGTAAAAAACTTTCCGTTAAAAATTGACCGATCAGGTATGACCGCAATGCCCCCAATACTTTTCTCACGCCAACTTCCCTTGCTCTTTCAATTGAGCGCGCTGTAGCGAGGTTGATATAATTGATCCAGGCAATAAAAATGATCAGCACGCCGATCAGGAAGAGAAAGGAAACGGTTTGCCCGTCGCCGTTAACTTCGGCTTCCTGGTTATAGTTAGAATACAAATGAATGTCTGTAAGCGGAAGAACATGCAGTTCATCTTTTACATTGTTCTTTTTCCGCCACTCATCATTGTTCATATGTGTATCGCAGAAAGCAACAAGCTTCGATTCTAATTTTGAAGGATCCACACCAGGTTTCAATTTTACATAGGTATAGAAATCATACCATCCCCAGCCGGTTTCTGTCGAATTGCTGGTATCGCCATCGAGCCGTTGTATTTTTCCAAGTGTTTTGTACGAAGCGAGATAGTCTATAAGAAGATGTGAATTTGTTGGATAAT
>JAQBNJ010000073.1 GCA_028288645.1 Sediminibacterium sp. | reverse complement strand
TTCACCGTTGAATTAAAATCAGCAAATACTTTTTTGATGGTACCTGATATCTGGCTGCCTACGGCTACTGTATCAACCGGCTGCAAGGTACCGATCGCAGTAATGGTGTTACTCACCGAACCGTATTCAACTTTTTCAGTTTCCAGTATGATCACTTCATCTGCTTTCCTGAAGAAAAGGAACCATATGGCAACCACCACAATAATTGTGATGATGATTATTGCGACCAATTTTGATTTTTTCATTGTCCTGGTACTTTATCGTTAACGGATGCGGTTAAAAACTTACCGGCATGCCCATATAGAATTGATATATTTTATTATACAGCGCTGCATTGTATTTAGCCTGTGTAAAAGTTTGCAACGCCTGCACATAGGCATTTTTCTGCAGCAACAATTCTACGGTTGTTACTGCTCCAAGACGTAGTTGCTCATTAGTGATCCGGTATATCTCTTCATTTGTTCTCAATTGCGTTTCAGCGGCGGTATATCTTTCCTGTGCGTTCAACAGGTTTACATAAGCCTGTTCAACCTGGTTATTTAAAATGTTTCGCGTATCTGCCAGGTTCAATTGTGATTGTTGCCAGAGTATCTTCGATTTATTAATATTTGTTTTATTCACCCGCCTGCTGTAGATCGGTATGCCGAGCGTTACACCAAGTGTCTGGTAAAAATTATTATCAAGTTGTGCGAGATATTTGGCACTCTGGTTATCAGAATAACCTGTGGCCAGCCCCGCCCCCACACTTACGGAAGGTTTTGCGGCGGCCCTTGCTTTCTCTATTTCTATTTCAGATATCTGTACCTGTAATTGCCCGTTTTGCATTTCGGGTCTTTCCTGTTGGGCCAGTTTTTGTGCTTCAGGCAAAGAAGGCAATGCTTCCCTTACACGAATCGTATCCGGTGCGGCGATCTGCAGATCATAGTCGGGAGGTAACAACAATAGCTGTTTAAGCGTCACCGTATTCAAACGGAAAGTATTGTTTGCATTGATTAGGTTAAACTCATCACCTGCTACCTGTGATTGAAACTGGAGCAAATCCTTTCGTGCGATGCTTCCAGCGTCAAACCGTTGCTGGCCCTGTTGCAACTGTTCTTTAGAGGTTACCAAAACAGAACTGAGCGTGGTTATATTTTCTTTGGCAAGGAGTATATTAAAGAAAGCCTGTGCAATACTTAAGGTAATATCATTCTCCGTTTCCTTCAACGTAAGATTGGCTGATTGTACCGAAAGTTCCTTAACCCGTATATCGTTCCGCAGGTAGCCGCCATTATAAAGAATCATCGAAGAATTAACACCGTAACTGCTTGAAAAATTAGACTGTGTCTGAACCCCACCTGCACCTGAACTGTTATTTTTGCCATTCACCAGGTTTTGGGAGGCAGAACCATTCAGGTTCGGTAAAACGGCAGCCCTTGCCTGGAGCAGGTCTTCCTGTGTTGAAATGGTGCTGAGACGCAGGCTTGCGATTGTGATATTCTTTTGTTTGGCGTATGCAATACAGTCTTCCAACCGCCATTTCGCGGGCAATGCTGCAGGCACAGTATCCTGCGCCTTCGATAGGTCGGGGAGCGCCAGCAATAAAATCACCAGCACATATATATACCTATTCATACAAATGCGGTCTTCGGTAGCTTGAAAAAATATTCATCGATAAAATGTATTCAAGAAGGAGTCTACACAGATGTTTGCGTTATATCGTGTCGATCCCATGCCGGCCAGTGATACAAAAGCAACATCTGTACACCTACTGAAAAAAGAATGCCATGGCACAATTAGACCAAAAAAAATCGCCACAGCGAGCAAGCGGGTTCTTGATCTCTGTGGCGATTTTAAAAAAATGCGGCTATTCTACGGGTTTCTCTGCTTGGCCCGCTGCATCGGGTTCGTTGCAGGCGCAACGGTTTGCCCCGCACCCGGCCCCACAAAACCTACCTGTGTATTTTTAAATAATGAGAATTTTGTTGGCATTTCTTTCACCGGCCATTGTCCGTTTGCTTCATTGATGTCTGCCGTTTCCCTGTTGGGGTCGAGTTTAACTGATGCCACTTCTTTGTCTTTGATGAATACCTTGGTTACTTTTTCTTCATTCAGCAACCATATAGTTACGGGTATCTTATCCACCTGTTTCGTGCCATCTTTAAAAGTCCATTCAAGGATGATTGGCATCACTAATCCGCCGCGGTTGGCAAATTGCAATTCATAAAAATATTTGTCTTTCCATTTGGCGAGATTTTCATTATCGATGCCGGTTTTGTACGTATCATCTTTCAGTTTATCGGCCTGCTCCTGGTTATACCATGCATCAGCATTTCGGTTGTAGTAATAGAAATCACGGAGGGTGGTATCAACATCTACATAAAATTTAATGGACTTATCATCCCTGTTGCGTAAACGGTTGATATCATTATACACGGCAATGCCATTCAGTGTTGGGGTTAATGCATCATCTACTTTAAACACTTTTACACTGTCAATGGAAATATCAACCGGGTCAGTTCCAAAATACCAGCCGCGCCAGAACCAATCCAGGTCAACACCGGTAGCATCCTCCATGGTACGGAAAAGATCAGCAGGTGTAGGATGTTTGAATGCCCATCGTTTGGCATATTCCTGGAAACCAAAATCAAATAGTTCTCTTCCTAAAATCGTTTCACGCAAAATGTTTAGTCCTGTTGCGGCTTTTGCATAAGCATTCGATCCTACTTTGCTCACTGCGTCGCCTTTGGTCATGATAGGTTCCAGTTCATTTTTTGGTAAACGCATATAGTCCGTGATCAGGTGCGCCGGCCCGCGGCCTGATGGATAATCCGCATCAAATTCTCTTTCTGTGAGGAATTGGCAGAAAGTATTCAATCCCTCATCCATCCACCACCACTGGCGCTCATCGCTGTTTACGATCATCGGGAAGAAATTATGTCCCACTTCATGAATCGTTACACCAATGCATGAATTTTTTGCGGCTTCTGTATACGTTCCATCAGGCGCGGCTCTTCCAGGATTCATCGCGAGCATCGGGTATTCCATACCGATTGCTGCTTCCACCGACTGCGCTACAGGATAGGGATAAGAGATCGTATACTTCGAATAA
>JAQBNJ010000177.1 GCA_028288645.1 Sediminibacterium sp. | reverse complement strand
TTCGATCCTCGCGAAGAAAAAACCGTGATTTAACGTCGATTCTGCGTATTAATACGTTTGTTTTTTGAAACTCTTTTTATTTGCTTTGATATCTGTACTTCGAGGCTCTATTCACCGCAGAGCCGCGGAGTTACAAGAGTTAACGCAGAGTTATGACAAGAGAAGATCTAAACAAGTTGGGAGGAATTATTCTTGATGCGGCAATTACCGTTCATAGGGAATTGGGGCCGGGGCTACTTGAATCGGCTTATCAACTTGCCATGGAAAGGGAATTGTATTTGAGAGGTATTCCTTATAAACCACAGGTGCCGGTAGACCTAACTTACAAAGGGGCATCTCTTGGAAAAATATATGTAATGGATCTGTTCGTAGCAGAAGAAATAGTTGTTGAGATAAAATCGGTAGAAGCGCTAAATCCAATATGTGCATCGCAACTGATCACTCATCTAAAATTGTCCAACAAAAGGTTGGGATATCTTATTAATTTTAACGTCATACTCCTAAAAGATGGCTTCAGAAGATTGGTCTATCGCTTCTAACTCTGCGTAACCTCTGCTTCTCCCCGTCTCTGCGGTGAATATTCGCTTATGTATATAGAGTTATCGAACTTATCAACAATAGAAAAACAACAATGGCTCCAACATGCCATTGCGCCGAGGCCTATTTGTTTTGCGAGCACTATTGACGCATCAGGCAACGTTAATCTAAGCCCCTTTAGTTTTTTTAATCTATTCAGCTCCAATCCTCCCATTGTTATTTTCGCTCCATCAAGAAGAGTGCGTGACAACACAACCAAGCACTCTTTACAAAATGTTATCGAAGTACCTGAATGTGTCATAAATATTGTTGACTTTGATATGGTGCAACAAACCAGCCTCGCCAGTTGCGAATTCCCAAAGGGAATGGATGAATTTGTAAAGGCAGGTTTTACAAAAGAACCCGCAATCATCGTAAAACCACCCATGGTAAAAGAAGCCAAGATCAAATTAGAATGTAAAATAAACGAAGTAAAAAGCCTCGGTGAAGAGGGTGGCTCCGGCCAACTCGTGATCGCCGAAGTATTGTGCATGCATGTAGATGAAAGCATTTTAGGAGAAGACGGAAAGATAGATCAGCGTAAACTCCATTTAGTAGCAAGACTTGGTGGAGACTGGTACTGTAAAGTTGACGAAACCAATTTATTCAAAGTAGACAAGCCCAATACACAATGCGGTATTGGTGTGGATGCTTTACCCGAAGGCGTACGCAACAGCCATATTCTTACAGGAAATCATTTAGGCTTACTGGGTAATGTACATGATATGCCCATCATCAATCCTGCATTCAGCGACGAGAGGTTAAAAAATATCATTCAATATTATTCTATCAGTCCTGTAGAAATGGAGAAGGAACTGCATGTATATGCTGCAGAATTATTGAACAGTGGAAAAGTACAGGATGCCTGGCAGGTGTTGTTGTCGGGGGAAAACATTTAGAAGTAGTGGTCACGCACGGTCAATTCCAAAATCTCCCAATCCGCAATTCCAAAATCCTCAAAGGTCTCCCAACTGCGGCCTCATCACAATATCTTCCACCACCGCCATTGGAGAAAGTTGAGAAGACGCATAGATTATCTTTGCCACATCCTCAGCTTCCATGATCCGTTTCGGGTCTATATCAACCCCATCCCAGCTGCCACTCATAGTTGCACCGGGACAAACAGCAGTTACTTTTATGCCATGTGGTTTTAATTCTTCACGCAGGTTCTTACTAAATCCAAGCAAGGCGAATTTGCTGATGCTGTAACTCCCGCCATTTGCATAGGCATTCAATGAAGCAATAGAGCAGATATTAAAGATATGTCCATGCTCAACAGCGATCATCCGGGGTAATAAAACTCTTGTAAGATGGTAGGCGCTGTACAAATTCACTTCGATCATTTGTTCGAGCGTTCCCTCTTTTTCATCATGTACGCTGCCAGGCAAGAATTGTCCTGCGTTGTTTACGATTATGTCCGGAACACCAAACCCCAAACACCAAACCCCAAACGTTTTCGCTTCTGCTGCATTGCCCATATCAACCGGTTTTGCTTTTATGGTGCAGTTCGGGTATTGTGTTTGCAGTGAAGCAACCGCATCGTACAACTGTTTTTCATTGCGGCTGCAGAGGAACAAAGTATGGCCCGCAGCAGCAAATTGTTCTGCGATGGCTTTGCCGATCCCTTTGGATGCGCCGGTGATTATAACATTCATGCGTAGAAGATTAAAAACACGAAGTACGAACTTTTTATGCATTCCTTCCTGATTCGTATTTTGCACTATGAAGTACCGACATTTATTTTTCGACCTGGATCATACATTATGGGATTTTGAGACCAACGCCAGGCAAACCCTTTCCGATCTTCACAAGGATAATGAGCTGCACGCTAAAGGGGTTCCCGACTTCGATCTTTTTTTTGAACGGTACAGCTACCACAACGAACGTCTCTGGGACCGCTACACCAAAGGTTTTATCAAACAGGATGAATTACGCTGGAAAAGAATGTGGCTGGCTTTGCTTGATTTTAAACTGGCGGATGAACCCCTGGCGCGAACTCTCGCTGTTCAGTTCCTGGAACAGTTGCCTACAAAAAACAGCCTGTTCCCCTATACGGTTGAGATACTTACCTATCTAAAAGAAAAAAATTACCGTATGCACCTCGTTACAAATGGCTTTGAAAAAGTGCAGCACCATAAGATCCAATTCGCTAACCTGCATACTTTTTTTGACGAAGTGATTACCTCCGAAGCGAGTAACAGTTTAAAACCAAATAAGGAGATCTTTGACTATGCATTATCAAAGACGGGCGCCAATCTTAATGAAAGCATCATGATCGGGGATAACCAGGATGCGGATATACAAGGTGGCATCAATGCTGGCATGGATACCATCTTTGTAAACCACCTGAATGTTGTGCCGCATGTAAAACCAACTTACGTGATCTATCACTTAAAAGAACTCGAAAACATTTTGTGACGATACCTGCTGACCTTGGCAAAGCCTATTGTTCCATCGGAACATCCCGTGGGTAGAAACATAGCGATGGGGAAGGCATCGTTCCGTAGGAACGTTTGGTGATTGCTTTCCGACACCAAACATTCCTACGGAACGTGATGCGCCGTTTTCGATTCGTGGCTACCCACGGCCTGTTCCTACGGAACAAACGTCTTAACTCAATAGCATTGTGGAACAGATGATATGGAGAACAGTCCGCAAACAAAAAGCCTCGTCACGAATACTCGTGACGAGGCTTATATTTTTAAAGACTGAAAACCTACGCTTTTTTAGTCGCAGTTTTTACGGCTGTTTTTGTTTCTTTCGCTGTTGCTTTTACTTCTTTCTTATCTGTTTTTTTGCACTCTTTACCATCTTTGCAACAGGCCTTTTCGCATTTGGCATCTTTCTTTTTGTCTTTGTCGCCGTCATGTGCAAAAGCAAAACCGGTTACTAAAAATGCAGCAGTTGCCAATACCAATACCTTTTTCATATGTTGTTGTTTTAAGTGAATGTGTATTCCGAAAATAACACTATTGTTGAATGAATCCGGCTTTCAAATGTTAAAAAATGACAAGCGGTTGTTTACCAGCTGGCCAATACGGTAACACCGCCTTTTACAACCTGGTTCAGTTCAACATTGATCTTAGCGGTAACGGGAAGCAACACATCTACGCGACTGCCGAACTTGATGAACCCGTATTCATCGCCCTGCTTAACCGTCTGGCCTACCTGTGTGTAATTGCAGATACGTTTGGCCAATGCGCCGGCTATCTGTTTGTATAAGATCTCACCGTGGCTATTTCTTGTTACCACGCTCCATCTTTCATTTTCAGTAGAAGATTTAGGGTGCCATGCCACTAAGTATTTGCCTTTGTGATATTGATTATACACAACCTGTCCGCTCATCGGGTTACGATTCACGTGAACATTGGCAGGACTCATGAAAATGCTAACCTGTATGCGTTTGTCTTTAAAATATTCTACCTCGGTCACTTCTTCTATCACCACCACTTTACCATCAGCCGGGCAAATGATCTGGCCATCGTTAACGGTTAATACGCGGTTGGGTATCCGGAAGAAAGAAATGATGAACAGAAAAAAGAACAGCGTTACTACGAACAGAACAATAGCCAGCCAGGGCAACGAGGCGCTTAAAAAAGTAAAAGATATGAGAT
The DNA here is from genome assembly GCA_028288645.1 of Sediminibacterium sp. Taxonomy (GTDB): domain Bacteria; phylum Bacteroidota; class Bacteroidia; order Chitinophagales; family Chitinophagaceae; genus Sediminibacterium. The sequence continues at coordinate 3,972 of JAQBNJ010000177.1, read as the reverse complement.
TAAGTATCCCGAAGATCAATGCGGTAATAGCGATCGTTTTATATCCTTCCCTGTGAATGGTCATTGCAGATTAATTGAAGGGCAAAGGTAAAACGGATTGTTGAGTTTCACGCAAAGGCGCAAAGAAAATAAGGCGCAAAGCGTTGCGTCTTTGCTGGTTTGCGTCTTTGCGTGAAAAAAGGTCTATAAAATCAGGTATAATACTATCCATGTAACGCTTGTTGCCACGAGCAATGAATCAAACCGATCTAAAAAACCGCCGTGCCCCGGCATGATCTGTCCGCTGTCTTTTACGCCTGCCACGCGTTTGAGTTTGCTTTCAAACAGGTCACCGGCTGTGCCTGCAATAGCCGCGGTTATTGAAATGATCAGCAGGATCTTTATCCGCAGGCCGAATGCAAAATAGCCAACCAGTGTAACCACCAGCACAGCCAGTATCGCTCCGCCAATGGTGCCTTCCCATGTTTTTTTGGGAGAGATGGAAGAGAACGGTGTTTTTCCAATAAAGGATCCCACTACATATGCCATCGTATCATTGATCCAGATAGATGCGATCAGGATCACAGGAATAAGCCAACCCGGGTCGGTTACAAACAGGTTCACATAAAAGTTCATCATAAACCCCCAGGCCAGCGAAATATAAATAAGCCCAAGTAAAGAATGCGCCCATAATTTAGGATTGAGTTTTTTGGGCAACAGCATTTCACTCAATACAAATGCGATCAGTCCTACCCAGAACAGCGACCATCCGATCACCGCAACACTCATGCCCAATATTTGATAGCCCGCATTCGTCATCCACAACATAATACCCCACCCGATCAGCACAATACCGTAACGATGCAGTGGGCTGATCTGCTGGTAATCCTTATCGATCAATCCAACCAGTTTTATATATTCAACCCAGCAACCAAAATGGATCACAGAGAACAATACCAGGAAGCTCCATGAGTTCCATAACAAACCAACTAACATCACCAATACAAATACGATTGCTGTGAGAGCGCGGGTTTTGAAGGTTTGCAGGTTGAATGCCATTTAGGAATGATTGCTGAGATGCGAAGTACGGGAATAATCAGGAATTAGGTATTAGGATTTAGGCATTAGGTATTGGTAACCAGGTGCCACTGCGAAAGCGATGAATCATTTCTCAATTCCTAATCCCTAATTGCTCATACCTAATAGCTAACCGCTAATTCAGCATATTCGTAGCCATCAACTGCATCGCCGTCTCGCTCAAATGTCCCGGCACATACAATTCAATGTCGCCGAAATTCAGGTAGCTGCTATCCTGTTTATTCATTACCTGTACAGGGATATGATTCTCTTCCAGCATGCCTTGTATGATACTGGCTTCTGCCGGGTTTCGTGTTGCGTAGATCTTTTTCCAGGGGTCCATTTATGAGAGAATATTTTCTGGAGACGAATGTATGGACAGTTCCCGTTTAGCCAATACGCTTGCACTTTCTTTTTTAAAAGAGCGGAATAATGCAACCAACACAACCAACGCAACCAAACCCCACCACATAGGCATGTTTTCATCCATTGTTTTATCGATTGGTTTTTCTTTTTGTGACATAATGTATAACTGTGTTACCACAAGCCCATTGTACAGGAAATGAAGAAAAATATTAAGCCAGAGGTTTTTGCTGTAGTAAAAGATAAGTCCCAATACTATTCCCAGCCCAACTCTTGGCAGGAAACCGAAATATGAAAAATGTATCGCGCTGAACAGGATGCTGGTGATGATGATACCGGCCCATTTGCTGTTTGTCCATCCTACAAATACCTGTTGAAAGCCACCACGAAACAATACTTCTTCAAACAACGCAGGCGCAGCGGCAAGAACCAATAATGCCAGCAGGTATTCGGAAAGTGATCGCATGGTTGCCATCGGCATCATGGCAGCTTTGTATTCTTCTTCCAGTGCTTTGGCCTGCGCATACCATTTGGCAGGTAGCGGGATCCATTCATTTAGTTGTCCTAATGCTCCGCTTAGCATGATGCCGGTGATGGTGAGTGCCAATATCAACAAAATTTGTTTGCCACTAATGGCCGATACAAAACCCAATTGTTTAAAAGGTTTTTTGCTCAGCAGTTTTGCCAACACAAATGCCGGTACGAAAAAACAAAGAAAAGAGGCCAGTGTGTTCAGCAACCGCGACAGGTTCACATTTTCAGGAAGACTGAGCAATTTCAGAACATCTTTGGCTGGAGCATGCAATACATTGGCACTGATAAGTTGAATCATCAAAGCGCTTATTACCATACAAACACCCATCAGACCCAATAAAAAGGCCAATTGCGAGGGATAATTGATTACCGGTTTTTGATCCATGCAAATGAAAAATAAGATTGTAAATTTGCGGTTTCTTTATAATAAAGCCACCGTTGAAAGGATAAAAGGCAAGCTACATCAACTTTTTATCATATTTATTAGCATAGTAAGACTAATTAATATTTTGAGGTGCTGACACAGAAATTTGTTCGCTTAATGAAGGTTGAGATGTTGTTTGGAACCACATAGACATAATCACATAGATTATAACACATAGATAATGGGAATAACCAAAAAGTATTTAAATGATTAGCTGATGAATAATAAAAACTATGTGAAACCCTATGTATCTATGTGCCTATGTGGTTCAACACCGTCCTCAAAATATTAATTAGCCCATAGAAATGGTTAAGATAGATCAGATTATATTACCCGATTTCCCTTTATTGCTCGCGCCCATGGAGGATGTAAGCGATCCGCCTTTCCGTGCAGTTTGCAAAGATAATGGGGCGGACCTGATGTACACCGAATTCATCAGCAGTGAAGGATTGATACGCGATGCCATCAAGAGCCGCCAGAAATTAGACATTTTCGATTACGAGCGCCCCATCGGCATCCAGATCTTCGGCGGCGATGAAGATGCCATGGCCATGAGCGCCAAAATTGTGGAAGCGGTTAACCCCGACCTGGTTGATATCAATTTCGGCTGCCCCGTAAAAAAAGTTGTGACGAAAGGCGCCGGCGCAGGTGTATTAAAAGATGTGGACCTGATGATCCGCCTGACCGAAGCCGTTATAAAAAGCACGCATCTTCCCGTAACCGTAAAAACACGGTTGGGTTGGGATGATAACACGAAAAATATTGAAGAGGTTGCAGAACGCTTGCAGGATTGCGGCGTAAAAGCATTGGCCATTCACGGGCGCACGCGTTCGCAGATGTACAAGGGCGAGGCAGACTGGACCCTCATCGCGAAAGTGAAAAACAACCCGCGCATCACCATGCCTATTTTTGGCAATGGCGATATCGACAGTCCGCAAAAAGCGGCCGAATATAAAAACCGCTATGGTGTTGATGGTATCATGATCGGCCGCGCCGCCATTGGTTATCCCTGGATCTTCCGCGAGATCAAACATTATATGGCAACAGGAGAACTACTCGCTCCTCCAACACTGGAAGAAAGGGTGGAAGTGGCCCGCAAACATTTGCGCAAATCACTCGAATGGAAGGGCCCGATCGCCGGCATCAACGAAATGCGCAGGCATTATGCGAATTATTTAAAAGGTTTACCGAACATAAAGGAGTACCGGAACAAACTGGTAACGATGAAAACGATCGAGGAAGTGGAAGAAGTGCTGGATGAGGTAAAACAAAACTATCACGGCTACATGATCGAACGTACGCCGATAGAGTTGATCAATTATCATGAGAAGTGCCCGGTGTGAGGAATTTCATGCAAAGGCGCCAAGGAGCAAAGGCGCCAAGTGATTAACTAATTTCGTAACACCCCGAGAAGTACGGCAGGCAAATAATATTGATGGTTGATTTTCCTTGGCGCCTTTGCCTCTTTGCGCCTTTGCGTGAAATCTTCGCTTAGATATCGGTCTTCAAAAAATTATCCAGCAACAAAAACAGATCCTTCTTATTATCATCCAAACATTCAAACCCCTTTCTTATTTCATCTGCCGATTGAATAA
>JAQBNJ010000070.1 GCA_028288645.1 Sediminibacterium sp. | reverse complement strand
CGAAAAAGAACTTTCCTCTTTCACAATTGTATTACTCAGTTTTCCGATTCCTTCTATTTCCATTTCTACAACATCACCCTCCTGCAACCATTGTTCCGTATAGTCAGGATCAGAAAGCTTTCCTGTTCCATTCAGCTCCAAAAAACAACCCGTTCCAACCGTCCCACTGCCAATTACATCGCCGGGATGAATATCGGTTCCGTATGCGCAGCGTTCGATGATCTCGGCGAAGGTCCAGTCCATATCGCTGAGGTTGCCATCGCTTACCTGTATACCATTCACCCGGCACTTCATAGGAAGGTTCCAGTTCTTTCCTGTATGTCCCTCTTTGCAGGGAACTTCAAAACTTTCGAGTTCATCTAAGGTAACGAGGCAGGGACCGATCACTGTTGCAAAGTCTTTTCCTTTTGCGGGGCCGAGGTTGAGCAGCATTTCTTCCATCTGCAAACGGCGCGCGCTCATATCGTTCATGATCATCAATCCGCCAATGTGTTGATCCGCTTCTTCCGCAGTAATATTTCTTCCCTGTTTACAAATCACGATCGCGGCCTCCAGTTCAAAATCGAGTTTCTCAAAATGATCGGGCATGCATCTGATCTCGCCGGGGCCTTGAATGCTGTGGTGATTGGTAAAATAAAAAATGGGGTATTGATCAAATTCAGGGATCATTTCAACTTTACGGTTTCTTCTCGCAGCGGCAACATGCTGGCGAAACGCATACCCATCCCTGCACGAAGTAGGAAAAGGAACAGGCGCCAGCAGATCCATACTTTCTATCGGAACACCTTGCTCACTACTGATCCGGCCGCTTTTAATGGCAGCATCTACCTGTTGCGCAATGGGATACATATCATCCCAGTAATGCAGGAACATATTCATGCTGTTGGGCAATTCGGGATGTAAAAGATCGCAGTCGAATAAAAGTCCATCCACCAGGAATGCTAACTGGTCACGGCCGTCGTTGAGGTAGGAAACAAGTTTCATAGGGGCAAACAAATTGAGAGGCGAAATTAGTGGAAAGTTTCACGCAAAGGCGCAAAGGTGCCAAGGCGCAAAGAAAATCAACCATCTAATATTGCCGCAGGTAATGTTTCTATCGGGATAATCGAACTCACTTTGCGCCTTTGCTTCTTTGCGCCTTTGCGTGAAAAAAAATTAAACGGGTAAGAAGGTATCTTTATTTTAAATTAGTTTGATGAAAAGAGCCGCTGTTTATATTTTTTTCTTTGTTACTGTTCTCTTATGTAAGGCTTATGCACAGGAAACATCATGGATCCGCATTAATCAACTTGGCTATCCAACCAACAGCATCAAAACCGCTGTGTGGTGCAGTAAAAAGGATCAGATAAAAAGCTTTGAACTGGTTGATGCCATAACAAAAAAAATAGTCTACACGCATTCTGCCGGTAAAGCATTCGGTGCATACGGTCCTTTTACAGAAAGTTACCGGCTGGAGTTTTCTTCATTTATTAAACCTGGCAAATATTTTTTACGTGCAGGCAATGCACAATCACCCGTGTTCGATATCAATGATGATGTATATAAAGGCGCAGCAGATTTTTGTTTGCGGTACATGCGCCAGCAAAGAAGCGGTTTCAATCCTTTTCTGAAAGACAGTTGCCATACACATGATGGCTACACATTGTATGGCCCGATGCCCGACAGCACGCATATTGATGTAAGCGGCGGCTGGCACGATGCAAGCGATTACCTGCAATACAGCACCACATCTGCCAATGCAACCTATCATTTACTCGCAGCCTACCGGGATTTTCCGAAAGTGTTTGGTGATGAGAAACAGGCAAACGGGCTCGATGGAAAGAATGGCATGGCCGATGTTCTGGATGAAGCAAAATGGGGACTGGACTGGCTGATCAAAATGAACCCACGACCCGATTGGATGTTCAATCAATTGGGCGATGACCGCGATCATATGGGTATGCGTATTCCCAAAGAAGATAATTTTTATGGAAAAGGATTTGAGCGGCCTGTATATTTTGTTAGCGGTAAACCACAGCAACGGGGGAAGTTTATGAATGCTTCAACGGGCGGGGCATCAACGGCGGGGAAATTTGCGAGTGCGTTCGCGTTAGGGTATTCAATGTTTAACGGGAAAGACAATACCTATACAAAATTATTGTATGATAAAGCGATGGGTGCCTGGAATTTTGCCCTTGCGCATCCCGGTGTGAGCCAGACAGCATCAGTTCGCTCTCCTTATATCTATGCAGAAGATAACTGGGTAGATGATATGGAATTGGCTGCGGCGAATATAAATACGCTCCAACTAATCACCAGTTTGGACTGGAACAGCAGCAGCGGAATAAACCGTGCATTTGCATATGCCATTCAGGAACCGGTTACGCCCTGGCTCGGTGCAGATACGGCCAAACATTATCAATGGTATCCTTTTGTTAATATAGGACATTACGAATTGGCAAGGCAACTTGGAAATAATAATCGCCGCGATACTATCATCAATTTTTACAAACAGGGGATTGAGAATGTATGGAACAAAGCAAAAACAAATGCATTCTACCGTGGTATTCCTTTCATCTGGTGCAGCAATAATCTCACCACTTCATTCGCCACACAATGTTATTGGTATGAGCAGTTAACCGGCGATAAGCAGTTTGCAGAATTCCAGCAGGCAAATTTCGATTGGTTATTCGGCTGCAATCCATGGGGAACGAGTATGGTGTATGGATTGCCATCTAATGGTGATACACCTGTTGATCCGCATTCTGCATTTACGCATCTTAAGAACTATCCGATTGATGGCGGATTAGTGGATGGACCCGTATACACTTCTATTTACAGCGGGTTGATTGGTATTACTCTAAAAGATGCGGATGAATACGCAGAGTTTCAAAGCAACCTCGCGGTGTATCATGATGATTATGGTGATTATAGCACGAATGAGCCAACGATGGATGGGACGGCATCGTTGATCTATTTGTTGGCAGCTAAAGAAGCTGAAGCAAATAAATCAAAATCAGCAAATTCGTCTGGATATCAAATTTCGCAAGGCGCTGTTATTCGTGGTGATTCAACAAAAAAAGAAATCGCATTAGTATTTACCGGTGATGAATTTGGTGATGGACTAACAGCTATCGCCAATACTTTACAAAAGCAATCAGTAAATGGGTCTTTCTTTTTTACGGGACGATTTTACCGAAACAAAACATTTCAACCCGGAATAAAACGATTGTATCAACAAAAAAATGAAATGGGCTCACATTCGGATATGCACCTTTTGTATAACGACTGGACAAAACGCGACAGCACTTTAGTAACCCGAGACTCGTTGCTGAATGATCTTTCCAAAAGTAGAAACGCAATGTCGGATGCAGGGATAAAACAAAGAGACATTACGCATTTTTTCATCCCCCCTTATGAATGGTGGAATAATGAAACAGCAAAATGGTTGAGTGGAGCTGGGATGAAAGTATTCAGCTTTACACCCGGTACAACCAGTAATGGGGACTACACTTATCCTGAAATGGGAAAGTCATACAGAACCAGTGATGAGATCATTACCAACATCAAACGTTTCAATGAAACACGAAAAGGCGGATTGAATGGTGTAGTATTATTGATCCATGCCGGAACAGATCCAAGAAGAAAAGATAAATTATATAACAGGCTTGATGAGTTAATCAGTTATCTGAAAAAAGAAGGATACGCATTTAAAAAAGTAGATGAATTACTCCGTTAGCTACCCACTGCGTAAACTCCCTGTTCTCTGCGGCTCTGCGGTGAATGAGATCCTGACTAATAGTAGATCTATCTATTCGTGAACCCTGTTCACCGCTGAGCCGCAGAGAAGCAGAGTTTTCGCAGAGAAAATCCGATAGCAATAACCAGTAAACTACCACTTGTCTTCCTCGGGAATTTCTCCCTCCTGCTTAAATAACTCTTTCGCTTTTTCTCTTTGCGCAATTCTTTCTATAATCAACGCTGCTATCAGATTGCCGGCATCACCCGTCGGGTGCTCCAGTAAAACGGATTTGAGTTTGTCCTCGCTTACATCAAGCCGGTAAAGGATCTGTACAAGGCGCGAAAAATCCTTGTCGATCAGGTCATTGATGAACGATGCCATTTGCTCAGCCGTCAGATCTTCCAGTTTCAATAATTCCTGCTCTTTTTCCATGAATGATAAAAGTATGAAAAGCAATCAATTAGCCACATAATGATAAGTATTTGTTACAAAATGTAAAATAAACTTGTCAAAATGATTGCTTAACTTTACATTTGAGTTGTCAAATCAAAAAAACGCGAAATGAAAAAACTACCTCTGTTACCACATTCCTTTCAAAAGCTGGGCTTTGTACTTTTGATACCCTTTCTAGTTCTGGGCATTGCCAATCTTGGCTGGGACTATGATATACCATGGCTTAACTACGTTGTAAATAAATCCGGTCCGAATTTCAGTTCTTCCAGTACAGAGAGTTTAACGGATGAGTTAGCCGCGGTTGGCAACATCGTGAGTATGATGCTGATCGCTTTTTCAAAAGAGAGAACGGAAGACGAAGCCATTCAGTTTTTTCGGCTTGCCTCGTTACAGTGGGCAGTTATCGTTAACTATATTGTGTTAATTGTATGTATTCTTGCGATTTATGGTTTGGACTTCTTTACAATCATGATGTACAATATGTTTACCACACTGATCATTTTTAATATCCGTTTCCGGGCCGTATTGTTCATGCATAATAGAGCCGCCAAATGAAAAATAAGATCAAAATACAAAGGGCCATACATAACCTCACGCAGGATGATCTTGCCAAAAAGATCAGCGTGAGCCGGCAAACGATCAATACCATGGAATCGGGTAAATATATTCCGTCTACCGCCCTGGCCCTCAAAATGGCAAGTGTATTCGGGGTAAGTATGGAAGAACTGTTTCAGCTGGAGGAAGGAGATTGATAGCAACGCGGATCTAACGGATGAAACGGATTAGCGCGGATTTATCTGTATCCATCCGTCGCATCCGTAAAATCTGTGTTCCCGTTTTCCAACCTTTTTATCAGATCGCACTCTTTATAGAGACATGCAACCCAAACCACCCTTTCACATACAACCCGTTCACTCCTTGCTGGCAGCTTTTGCATTGCTTGCCATTGCTACGATCCTGTTTTTTTACAGTAAACCTGCATCTGTAGAAAACATGCATTCTGAAACCAGCGAGGGTGCGGGTTCTTTACATTCGCCGTTGATGTGTATCTGATAGGGTTTGTGATGTTTACAATTGGTATGATTTTTGCGAAAAAGTGATTGCTGCGAGAGACCGGTGCGGTAACCTTAACCAGAATAACGCGTTTACTCAATTTATGAGAAGATTAATCACTGCAGCTGCCTGTTTATGTATTGTATTTGCAAAGGCCCAATCGGGTAATATTTCCGGAAAGATCACCGATAGCTCGGGAAAGAAAAATTTAGCACTTACTACCATTACCATTTTTAATGCGAAAGATACCAGCATTATCACCTATCGTTTGAGTAATGAACTGGGTGAATTTAAAATACCCGGCCTTCCCTTTAATATACCTTTACGTTTGATGGCAACCTATTCAGGGTATGAAGCTTTCAGGAAAGATTTTGTTGTTACTGCAACTGAGCCTGCTGTGAATTTTGGCACTATCAAAATGACCGGAACATCCAAACAACTCGATGAAGTGATCGTGTTCTCTGAACGCCCACCCGTAGTGATCAAGAGAGACACGATCGAGTTTAATGCTTCTGCTTTTAAAACATTGCCTAATGCTTTGCTTGAGGATCTCCTAAAAAAATTACCGGGTGTATATGTCGACGAAGATGGAAACATAAAAGTAAACGGCCAGATCGTAAACCGCTTACTGGTTGATGGCAAAAGTTTTTTTGGTGATAATCCGCTCATGGCAACACGTAACCTGCCGAGTAACCTGATTGATAAAGTACAGGTAGTTGATGATAAAGACCAGATGGCCCTGAATAACGATGGCGATATGAGTAAGATCGGGAAAGTGATCAACATCACTTTAAAGAAGGGGATAAAGAAAGCAGTATTCGGAAGACTATTTGCCGGCGGTGGAACAGAAGACCGGTATGATGTTGGCGGGATCCTGAATATGTTCCGTGATACTTTCCAGGTAAGTGTTTTGGGATTTGCCAATAATGTAAACCGCAGTTCTTTCTCTTTTAAAGACATTACACAGATGGGCGGTTTTTCAAGAAGTGGTTGGGGCAATATTAATGGTTCTGGTAACGGCTCCGGTCAACAGGGGGTTGCGCTGGATGGTTTTTCATTTGGTGGGACAGGAAATGGCCTCAACACTGCAAGTGGCGCAGGGTTCAACATTAACCATTCGCCGACTAAGAATCTTAATTTCTTCCTGAATTACCTGTTCGGAAAAACACACAATGATCTTGAGCAGGTATCGAATACGCAACGTTTTTTTGGAGATACAATCATAAACTCACACACCACCACAACCTCTGGTGCCAATGCCCACACACAGAATATCGGGATAGGTGGCAGTTGGCGCCCTGATTCACTTACGAATACCACGTTCCGTTTCACCTATGCGTATGTGGGAAATAATGCGGAAACACCTTCGGCCATCATCATCAATAACAACAAACTCGGAGCGCTCAGCAATGGTAACGGAACTTTGTACACGAACGGAAGAAGGGATGCATACACTCATTACATCACATTCACACACCGGTTTTTAAAGAAGGGAAGAAATCTTTCTGTGTATAATTCTTTTAGCCATGCCGCGAATCCTGTTTCCAATCTTACCGAAAGCATTAATAGTTTTCTAACCCCTGTCAGTTCAAATATCATTTTTCAGCAATTACGTTCTACTGATGCCCCAACTACCAATACATCGTTAACCGCCAATTACAGCGATCAACTCAGTCCAACGGTTACATTCCGCTTCAACGAAAATCTTCAGTACACTAAAAATGTGCAGGATGTACTGACTTACGGAAAACGCATCAGTTCAAACGCGTACGACAGCCTGAATGTTTCATTGAGTAATAACCTTGATCGTGAAGAAACCAAATGGTCAAACAATGCCGCGCTTGGTTTTAAGATCAAATCCGTAAACCTTACTGTCGGCGCTACCTGGCTGCAGCAATGGATCAATAACGGGTTTAAGCTGGCTGCACAAAACAATCATTTTTATTATTCCAACCTGTTGTTAAATATCAATGTGAACTGGAAAAAATTCTCGGCCAGTTTTTCACAGGATATCATTGCGCCGGGTATTGGTTACTTACTGCCTGTTCCCGATAATTCAAATCCGTTCTTTATTACCTATGGAAACCCAAACCTGAAACCGTGGCAAAGAAACAGCCTTAGTTTTAATGGTAATATCTTCCAGGTAAAAACAAATACCAATTTTTATTTCAGCCTGCAATCATCTTTATCAGACAATGCGATCATACAGTCTGTTAGCTTAAACAGCAATGGTGTTCAAACAAACAGGCCGGTAAATGTAAGCGGTGTATTATCCAACTTTTTGGATATCGGGTTCAACAGGCAGTTTAAGAACAAACAGAATGTAAGTCTAACTGTAAATATCGGCCCTACTTTTAACCTCAGCCGTACACCCATCATTTTCAATAACGAAGAGAGCCGTGTTACAAACCTGAACCTGGGCGCCGGCGCCGGCGTTACACTTAACTGGAAAGATATTGTTGAATTCAATCCAAACTATAGCATTGGTTCTAATAAAAGTTATTACACAAGTAAATCATTTTCAGACAGAGATATTATGCAGCAGTCATTTCGTGGCGAATTTATTTTGCGCCTGCCTAAAAAAATGGTTTGGGAAACCAATATGATCTACCGCAAGATCAGCGAAGTATCACCAGGCTTACCGGCTACAAGTGTTTACTGGAACGCTGCTGTTACCTTCTTAATGTTTCAGCAGGATAAAGGACAGTTGCGTTTTGGTGTCTATGATATTCTTAGCAGCAACACGAACGTAGGATGCTATTTCAGCGGCAATGCGATCATAGATACTAAAGTGAATGTTTTAAGCCGTTATTTTTTACTTACCTACACATACAATATCAGAACGTTTGGGAACCAATCATCCAAAGTGGGCGGGCAACAAAGCTTATTCCGCATGTAATGTTAACCGACCATTCAACACTAAGTGATGAAAAGGTTAATTCACATAATTAAGCGGTCAATAAATTAGCTTAATGTGTAATAACTAATTAATTAGTTTTATGTTTGAGCTGCTGCTATTACAAAAAAATTGTAGCAAAAAACCAAACTAACTCATGCGATACCTAATCACATTCATTGCCATATGGCTCATTGCCATATCGGCTAAGGCCCAGTCAGGTAATATTTCCGGCAAGATTGCAGACAGTACCGGCAAGAAACTGTTACCGCTTACTACTATCACCATCTTTAAAGTAAAAGACACCACGATCATAAC
>JAQBNJ010000061.1 GCA_028288645.1 Sediminibacterium sp. | reverse complement strand
GTTATGGATCGGCACTTCGTATGGTAATGGCCTGAATCTTTATATTCCCGCAAGCAGGAAGTTTCAGCGCATTGTTTTAGCTACCCAGGTAAAACCCGCGGGCAATTTTGATGAGATCCTGGCGCTGCAACAAACCCATGACGGTGTATTATGGATCGGTGCGCAGAGCGGGCTAACCACCCTTCGTCCAGGTGTTTCCGGGCAATACCCAAACCGTACTGCGCCTTGTGCACTCAACAGCCGCCTGTCTAATAAAAATATTCACGCGCTGTTCGAGGATTCAAGAAACAATCTATGGATCGGTACCAGCATGGGCCTCTTCCTTTTTAACCCGGCAACAAACAGCCTTATTACTTACAGGAAAAAAGAAGGTAACAGGGATAGCCTGCAGGCAGATGCCGTTAACTGTATTACCGAAGACAGCCAGGGCAATATCTGGATAGGCATGTTTTATGGAGGCGTCAGCAGGTTTGATTACCATTCCGGCCGTTTTGTTACCTATACCGATAAGCTGGGCCTGCCCAATAATAATGTGCTTGGCATTGTGGAAGACAAGCAAGGAATGTTATGGCTGAGTACAGATAACGGGCTAACCAGGTTTGATGCGAAAGACAAACAATTTAAAATTTACACGACCAGTGATGGTTTGGCAGGCAACAAATTCAATAACAATTCATTCTTTAAAGACAGCAAAGGCCAGTTATATTTTGGTGGCAACAATGGCCTCACGGCTTTTTACCCCGAAAACCTGCAGACCAATACATTTATTGCTCCCATACGTTTTACTTACCTGGAGCTATTTGGCAATACGGTAGGCATACATGATAAAAGCGGACTGCTGAACAAGGACATTAATTTTACACCGGGGCTTACTTTTAAACCTGATCAAAGTAATTTTACGATTCACTGGGCGATGCTCAACTTTATCAAACCGGAAAAGAACAAATATTCCTATCTCCTGGAAGGAGTTGAAAAACAGTGGAACAATACTAATACCGCATCGGCAACCTTCACCAATCTGCCGGCCGGTCACTACACCCTGCTTGTAAAAGGCGCGAATAATGATGGGATCTGGACGAATGAACCAACCCGGCTGGGCATTACCATATTGCCGCCTTTTTGGAAAAGTTGGTACGCTTATGTGTTTTATACGTTAGTAGCGGGCACTGTTATCTTTTTTATTCTCCGGTTTCTTTGGTTGCGCGCCCTGTTTAAAAAAGAGCATGAACTGCACCAGTTCAAACTCAATTTTTTCACCAATATTTCTCATGAGATACGCACCCATCTTACCCTGATCAGCGGGCCCGTTGAAAAATTACTGATGCTTCCCATAGATGCCCCCCAGCACCGGCAACTGGAACACGTAAAACGTAATGCCGACAGGCTCACACACCTGGTAGACGAACTGATGGTTTTCCGTAAAGCCGAAACAAATAACCTGCCACTGCATTTTGCCAAACAAAACATCCTTGATTTTACTGAAGAGATCTATAAAAGTTTTATGGATATGGCTGCGGCAAGAAATATCCAGGTCCTGTTCGAAGCGGCTTCCCTGCAACCAGGTATTTATTTTGATGAACAGCAAATGACAAAAGTAATCTTCAACCTGCTCATGAATGCGTTCAAATTTACCCCCGATGGTGGCAGGATAAGCATAACGGTCAGGGAGGAAAAACAAAACGTGCAGATAAGTGTAAGCGATAACGGCAAGGGTATTTCGCCTGAAAATATTAAAAAGCTTTTCGCGAATTTTTTCCAGGTAGCTGAAGACACGCATAATACCGGGTATGGAATTGGCCTCGCACTTTCCAAAAGCATTGTGGAATTACATAAGGGTACGCTCACCGTTTCAAGCCGGCAACCGGCAGAAGGAAGAGATGGTGAAACTACTTTCACCATTAGTTTACCCAAGGGCAATGGACATGTGAATGCTAATTCTATGATCGTTTCCGAAAAGCTATCAACCAACGCTTTGCGTAAAACGCATCAAACTGTTGCGGTGGTTCAGCAGGAAAGTGAACCCGTTGAAAGAAATGAAAACAAGCCTTTGGTTTTGCTGGTGGAAGATAATGCGGAGCTACGCTCATTCATCAGGGAATCGCTGGCAGATACGTACACGGTTCTGGAAGCTGTTAATGGTTTGGAAGGTTGGCAGGCAGCGGTAGAGCAAATACCGGAACTCATTATCAGTGATGTGATGATGCCCGCGAAAAATGGTTTTGTTCTTTGCCAGGAATTGAAAGAAGATATCCGTACCAGCCATATCCCTGTTATCCTCCTTACAGCAAAAGCGGGTCAGGAAAACCAGGTAACGGGTCTTACCTGTGGCGCTGATGCCTATCTCACCAAACCATTTAGTATACAGATACTGGAACTACAGGTTAAAAACTTAGTCGCCGGCAGAAAAGCCATGCGGTTAAAATTTGGCAGGCAGCTCACTGAGATAACCGAAACACAACCGCCGCAGGAAGAACTACCGGTTCAGCTCAGTGCGGCTGACCTTGATTTTATGAACAGGCTATTAGCGTTTGTAGATGAGTACATAGATGAACCTGCATTTACTGTGGGGCTTCTTGCAACCAGGATGCTGGTAAGCCCTCCTATCTTATACAAAAAGGTGAAGGCCTTGACTGATATGACAGTGAATGATTTTATAAAATCATTACGCCTTAAAAAAGCAGCAGCGCTGCTGGAAAGAGGCGACATGAACATCAGCGAAGTTGCTTATGCCGTAGGCTTTAACCGGCGTAAATATTTCAGTGAAGAATTCAAAAAGGTCTATGGCACAACTCCCTCTGAGTATTCAGGGCAACCCAGCCATTCATGATTACCAAAATATCTGGATATAGCAAGCATAACACCTGCTGTAAAGCTTTTTGGGGATAGTCACCAGGCAATAAGTCTTTTGCGATCGTCATTTACGTCTATGGCTAATCAGATATGTTTGAATACAGATCAACCCAATACTTTTTATCTTATTTCCCATTCCTGCCTATTATACCTATGAAGATCATCTGCTGCTGCAACAAAAGTGGCGAAGAAACGGTCTATTGAAAAGTGCGAAACCATTAAACCGGAATGAGTTGATCTCTGCGATCGGATTTTGCAATTAAATGACACGCCTGTTTTATTTACAAATAGTCTGCTGCCACGAACTAAGCCATTATTGTCATATACCCAAATGTTGAAGTTTTGAATAGATTCATCGCGTTGTAACCGAATGAACATATTTTGGATATATTTTCCTTGTTCAGATGTACTATATAACAATGTTCTTATAAAAACTTTCTTATGATCTTTGCCTCTTCCGTCAGGCCCAAAGAAAATAACTGTTGGCCGTGTCATTTTTAATGAACCGCGCTTAATTCGTGTTAACCAAAAAGTAAGAAAAGAGATGCTTAATGCTATTATTGATACAACGAGAGTGATGACTGTCATAGATCATAGTTGAATGCACTTTTAAAGATACATTTTCACAATATTCATTAGTATTCTTTTATTGCATAGTTCTTGCTCGCCGCCAAAGGCACGGGAATGAGGAACGAATGGATGTGACTGCGAGCGCCATTGTCTGGGGTGACAGGAAAGCGCGAAGCATGAACGCGATGGACACACAGTGAAGGGGCGTAATGTGGCACAGGAGCTTCCCGAATGAAGGCATGAGGAGCGCGAATACAGTGACAAGCTGAGATAGCACCCGAAGGGCAGAAGGCTCTTTTAATAACATGGA
>JAQBNJ010000043.1 GCA_028288645.1 Sediminibacterium sp. | reverse complement strand
CTTAGTTGGTTTTCATCATAATAATTCACTTGTATTTAAACTAAAAGATGATAGAGTGTTTATCCGGGTCGATTTCAACTCTTATAATATTCAGTATGCTTCAGGTGATGCGAACAGAGTGGCTGTTTCAATTAAAAGTAATTTGATGAATATGGACAACTTAGTTGCGACTTCTCCTGATGGAGCGTATAAAGATGAAACACTTAACTATATAATAGACATAAGTAACATTAGAGTCGGCTTTGAAACATTTAGTGGTGCAGATATTAGATTGGTAGGTAATACAAATACGGTAAGAACTGGTTTTGCATCTACAGTTGAGGTACTATTTAATTTAAAAAATACAGACAATATAACTATCGAATCCAAATCCTATAAAAACACAACAAAACACCTTTTGATGTCTATACCCTATCAAACTCAAAATGAGGCACTTGATGCTGCAAATGAAAAGGGCTACATTAAAAAAGTGATAGATAAGATAGTCTCTATGGGGCACTAGCCTTTATTATGAACAATAACCTGTATTTAAAAAACACTAAAACAGATAAAAATGAAATTCCCAAACAAGTCTACTTATTTTACTCAGGTTGAGGATAAATATGTATTTCGTATTTCTACAGCATTTTGGCATTTGCTGATTGGTCTTTTAACACTTGCTTCTATAGTAGGGACAATAATGTTTCTTTGGGCAGTAATACCTCCGGCAAAGCCTGATGTAAAGGCCGCAGAACGTCCTTCTAAGCCAACTTACCCTCCTGTAAAAAAATTAAATTTAGCAGACCTTCATTTAACTGGTGAAAAGTCCAAACTCGAGGTTAGGAACCTCGATGTCGATACTACTACACCTAAACGAAAACAGGAAGTAGTTCAAATTGATAACGACCCCAATAAACCAGCTTATGATTTAGCCCTATTAGAGTTAAGAAAAATAATTCCGGACAATCAATGGAAGCCGGGTGAGTTTCGGATTGATAACCAGGTAGGATGGGATTTAACTCATTCTGATCAATATCGCACGTGGGTTCCGACAGGATATAGCATTGAAGATTATCTCGCTAATATTTATGGATCTATAAAAGCAAATAAATATTCGGAAAAGAAGCAAGTTCTTGTTGCAATCACAAAAATAGCTAAAACAGCAGCGGCAGATGGCAAAGGCAAATCTATTGAGTTTGTTGCCTCTTCAATTAATGCAAATTGGAGTGATCCAAAAATGTTAGACTCTGTTTGCACTATGATTGCTACAAACCAAAGAATATTTAATGCGAATAAATCTACTGATGCTATGGAAAATATTATTCGGTTTAGCTTTTCAAACCCCAATGATGCTTTTGAATTTATACCTTTCTCGATAAAAATTTGTAGCCAAATATCAGATAGTCTTAGATCATTCGTTTTGTCAGTTTTGACTTCATCTTATTATAATTATTTTCATCAAAATATTGCAGTACAGAAAGAAGCAACAGATCAGTTTGCTTCATTAATTCCTCAACTAAAGGGTATAAATCCTGCAAATGCCCTCCAGAAGTTTTATTTAGTTTATAATAACGATAACAGTCAGCGTAACGATGTTATTGCAAAGATTATGAATGATTATAATGCCCAGATTAATCTAATTGTTGCCGACTCTCTTCAACAAGTTGCTCTTAATCAAATTCTTTATGAAGAAGCTAAGAGAAAGAAAAGTGATCTAAAATGGAAGTCACTCTACGTTGTAGGAGGCGGGTTTATATTGATTGCTCTGCTGGGAACAATTTTAACCTTACTTTCTATTCAACGAATATTAAAGAAAATGGAATTAGGAAAGAATTAGACCTGAAATGAAAGCTCTCCCTGATTTTGCGAACAATTCCGGTAAATTTTTTAAAATCCTATCCGGAAAATTATTTATCCATGGATAACCATTGAGTCATTGATTTTTTGAGAGTTTTACAACTTAAACGAGCGTATCCCTCAGTCTAAGCTTACACCTTACTGATTAATATAGCACTGGTTTACGGTTTCCCGTAAAATATAGCTAATCCCTTTGTGTATATTTAAGTTCGTTATTCTATTAGTACAATTTTTAAGAACGCAGAAGAACTATCTGGCTATACATATTTTTTTAGAGACAGGGTTTTGTCACGGACCAAGAAATGCTAAGACGCTCGTGACAAAAAGAATCGAACTCCTATATCAAAGTATAAAACCAATCAAAACATAAACTGTTTGTGATGAAAAAGTATTTACTACTGATTTATCTTCTTGCGTTATCATGCACGGTATCTGTATATGCCGATCCTGTGGATTCCATAGTAGCGAAAACCATCGCGAAAAACTTTTATAACCGCAGCTGCCCGGCTGCAATAGAGTGGCTGACATTGGCGCATGTTAAAAAGAATCGCGATGGAGCAGCTGTTTATTATATTTTCAATATCAATCAGGATGATGGTTTTGTAATGGTTTCCGCAGACGATGCGGCATTTCCCGTATTGGGCTATTCGCCAACGGGCCATTTTGCGCATAACGAGGTATCGCCTCAATTTGCTTATTGGGTGCAGGGGTACGAAGACCAGATCAGCTATCTTAAAACGAATCATGTAAAAGCCAATTCCAAAGTAAAAAATGAATGGCAGAAGTATCTGGAAGTAAGATCAATCACAACTTTTGGAGTGGGCGACAACCAGAACCCGGGAGGTGTAGGGCCATTATTGACAACAGAATGGAATCAATCGCCCAATTATAATGACTTGTGCCCATCCGGGTCCGTAACAGGTTGCGTGGCAACAGCGATGGCGCAAATAATGCGATACTGGAAATACCCACAAAAAGGTACAGGTACAGTGCCTGCTTATACAAGCGCTAAAAATCATTATTCGCTGCCTGCAACAAACCTTGCAAACACAACTTATCAATGGGCCGATATGCCCGATAAGTTAACGAATGGTTCCTCATCGGCGGAGAAAAAGGCTGTTGCTACACTGATGTATCATTGCGGTATAGCTGTAGAAATGGATTATGGTTTCTCAAGCGGAGCTTATGTTATAGCTTTAGATAAAGCTGTTTGTGCAGAAAATGCGTATAAAAAATATTTTGGCTACGATGCCTCAACAATTAAGGGATGGCGAAGGTCAGAATATCCTGGTGATTGGGTCGCATTGTTAAAAATTGAATTAAATAATGGCAGGCCTATACAATATGTAGGTTATGATGAGACAAAAGGAGGCCATACATGGATCTGCGATGGTTTTGACAAAAACGATTTTTTTCACATGAATTGGGGTTGGGGAGGGTATCAGGATGCGTATTACAATCTTGATGCATTAGACCCATCTAACGGTGCTAATGATAATTTCACATTTAATTCAAATAAACAAGCCGTTGTTGGGATTAAGCCAACCTGTTATTCAGCAGAATTAATCATTACAAATCCTGCCTGCTCAAATTCAAATCCTTCCGCTGGCAGTCAGGTAACTGTGTCCTGCTATGAAAATAACAATGGTAATGCTAATGCGGGTGTGCATAAAGTAAACGTGTATTTATCAAAAAGTGCAACACTTAGCAGTTCTGCCGCTACACTGTTAAAGCAGCTTTCGGTTGCTTCAGTAACATCTCAAGGGCAGTCTTCTTTATTAACCTCAACGGTAACCGTTCCAGCCGGAATATCGGGTCAATATTATCTATTTTTTGTGGCCGACGCGGAAGAAGCGATAGCAGAATGCAATGAAGAAAACAATGCCAAACCAATTAGCATATCAATTACAGCAAGCAATTCCTGTTCAACGCCACCCAATGATGGCTGTTCAGGCAGTTCTAATGCCACTGCTTTACGTTTTGACACAGGAGGGGCATGTGAAAATCCTGTTTCTTCTTCTTCCTGCGGCGCTACAAAATCCGGGTTCCCTGATTGCGGAGGGACCAACGACGATGATGATGTATTTTTCACATTTGTTCCTACAACAGCAAACGCTGTAATCAGAGTAGCGCCATCCTCTGGATACGATGCCGTTTTTCAATTATTATCGGGTTTATGCGGTGCGAATATGCAGGCCATATCGCCCGGTTGCGTTAATAGCAAGGGGATAGGTGAAGTGGAAACATTCCAGTACAATAACTTAATTCCTGGAAACACTTATTTTATCCGTGTATGGCATGCGGGGTCGGGATGGGGAACAGGTAACTTCAGTATTTGTGTATATGGTAATAGTTGTATTGTACCTTCCGCCCCGGCCTCGCTGTCTCCGGGATCAAATACGGCGCCTGGTGTTTCGGTTACTACCACCACACCACAACTTAGCTGGTCTGCGGCTTCCGGCGCCACTACGTATAAGGTGCGTATTATGGCTGATCCTTATACCTTAAATGGTATTGTCTATGCTTCTGACTGTGTTACTTCTCCGTTTACAGTTCCGGCAGGAATATTGAAAAACGGGATAAGTTATAAATGGGATGTCACGGCCTTATCTGACTGCAATGCCAGTTGTAATAATACTTCAGCAGGCGTTTATTTTTCGGTGAACAGTTCTTCCTGCCTTGCACCGACTATACAAGCTATGGATATTTCCATTGAAAGTATCAGCCCTACTCAGATGACGGTTCGCTGGTCTTCCGGTAATGGCACCCGTTGTATCGTTAAGATAAACAGCACCAATAATTTCACAAATCCAATTAATGGAACGAGTCCTGCCGCTAATGCAACTTATAGCAGTTCAGGAGAGCAGATAGTTTATGACGGCAACTCAAGCAGTACTATTATTTATGGCTTAAAACCCGGAACCAGTTACTGTATAAAAGTATTCGAAGCGAATTGTTCAGGGACTTCGTCTGTATATAACACAGCAAACGGAAACAATAATCCTAACTGCCAGATCACAACAACGGCCACTTGTTCAGCTCCATCCATCCCGGCAGGCATCATTTCTTTTTCAGATGTAACTATTAATAGCATGGTGGTATTCTGGGGG
>JAQBNJ010000571.1 GCA_028288645.1 Sediminibacterium sp. | reverse complement strand
CAGGCTGCCCTTATTGGCCACGCTCCAACCGGGAATATCTTCAGCTACAATATCTACTTCTGACAATTCTATCGTAACTGGTTCACCATCAATACTCAGTTCAAATTTTCCGTCTTTTTCTATGGTGGATATGTCAACCTGGCTGAAATTTCCGATGGCTGCACTTACTGCCTTCATTTTGGCACCCATACGGGTACCCAATGCCTTAAAATTGGCCTTGATCTTTTTGCTGATCACGCCTTCCGTTTCGGTGATATAGACCATCTCCTTTACATTCACCTCGGCCTTAATCAGGTCCTCGATCTTTTCCAACTGCGCCTTCATCCCGCCGTCGAGAACGGGGATCATCACTTTCTGCAATGGCTGGCGGACCTTGATATTCACTTTTTTACGGAGTGATAGTACCAGTGAGCAAACATCCTGCGCCAACTGCATCCTTTCTTCCAGGGAAGTATCGATAGTGCCTTCATCAACAACCGGGAAATCGGCATGGTGAACGGATTCTGCTTTAAACCTTCCTGTAACCGACTCCAGGTTCCTGAAAACGGCGTCACTAAAAAATGGAGAAATAGGCGCCATTAAACGAACGATCGTTTCGAGGCACTCATATAATGTCTGGTAGGCGCTTACCTTATCCTGCTCATATTCCCCTTTCCAGAAACGGCGGCGGCAAAGGCGTACGTACCAGTTGCTCAGATGTTCGTCTACAAACTGCTCAATAAAACGGCCGGCCATGGTTGGCTCATAGTCGTCCATTGCGCGTGTTACATTCTTTATTAAAGTATTGAGGGATGAAAGGATCCATCTGTCGATCTCCGGTCTTTGCGCCAAAGGCACAGGCGCCTGTTCAAACGCAAACCCGTCCACGTTGGCATACAAAGCAAAGAATTGATACGTATTATATAGTGTCCCGAAAAATTTACGTTGCACTTCCTGTATTCCTGCCAGGTCAAATTTCAGGTTGTCCCATGGCGATGCGTTGGTGATGAGGTACCAGCGTGTGGCATCAGCACCATATTTTTCTATCGTCTCAAATGGATTCACCACGTTACCGAGGCGTTTGCTCATTTTGTTGCCGTCCTTGTCTAAAACCAAGCCGTTACTTACTACTGTTTTGTACGCAACACTATCAAACAACATCACACCCAATGCATGTAAAGTGTAGAACCATCCTCGTGTCTGGTCAACGCCTTCTGCAATAAAGTCTGCAGGGAATGCTTCGCCTTTATCGATCAGGTCTTTGTTCTCGAAAGGATAATGCCATTGCGCGTACGGCATCGCACCGCTATCGAACCATACATCGATCAGGTCGGCAACGCGCTTCATCGGTTTACCGGATGCGCTTACCAAAATAATATCATCCACAAAAGGTTTGTGCAGGTCGAGGATGCCTTCGTGCAGATAATGTTTGTTCACGTCGCCACCCAACACTTCGCTGGCTTTGCGGATACCTTCATTTAATTCATCGATTGACCCGATACAGACTTCTTCATCGCCTTCTTCTGTTCTCCAAACCGGTAAGGGTGTTCCCCAAAATCTACTCCTACTCAAATTCCAGTCAACCATGTTCTCGAGCCAGTTACCAAATCTTCCTTCTCCTGTTGAGCGTGGTTTCCAGTTGATGGTCTTATTCAACTCAACCATTCTTTCTTTTACTGCCGTGGTTTTGATGAACCATGCATCCAATGGATAGTAAAGAATCGGTTTATCCGTTCTCCAGCAATGCGGGTAACTGTGTTCGTATTTTTCTACTTTAAAAGCGCGGTTCTCTTTTTTTAGCTTTACGCTGATGTCAACATTCACATCAACATAATCTTTTTGATCTTTATAATTCTTTACATAACGGTTACTGAATTCGCCGAGACCATCAACAAATTTTCCCTGCTTATCAACCATTGTTAAGATGCCGATATTATTTTTTTTGCCAACACGATAATCGTCTGCACCGAAAGCGGGAGAAGTATGTACGATACCGGTACCATCTTCTGTGGTTACGAAATCACCAACAATAACACGGAAAGGTTTGGCGCCTGGTGTAACTTCTTCAATTACAGCTAAAGAATTCGCTTCGTAAGGAAGTAACTGCTCATATTCACAGTTCTCTATTGCAGCGCCTTTGAATTCAGTTAATATTTTCCAGGGAAGTAATTTTGCTTTCTCGCTGTATCCTTCAAAATCACTATTCTCTCCTTCCGGCTTGAAATACTTGCCCAGTAAGGCTTTCGCGAGAACAACGTTTACAGGAAGATGTGTATAAGGATTAAATGTATTCACCAATACATAATCAATATTCGGGCCCACTGTTAATCCAAGATTCGATGGCAGAGTCCATGGTGTGGTTGTCCATGCCATGAAGAAAACTTCATCATTACCTGCTGCATCAAATAAAAACTGACTCGTTGCATTCTTCACTGCTTTAAACATCGCAACAGCGGAAGTATCTTTTACATCTTTATAGGTTCCCGGCTGGTTCAGTTCATGCGAGCTCAATCCCGTTCCCGCCGCAGGTGAATAAGGCTGGATGCTTACACTTTCATACAACAATCCTTTTTTATACAACTCGCTAAGGATCCACCAGAGTGTTTCAATATAATTATTCTCATAAGTGATGTACGGATTATCGAGATCAACCCAGTAACCCATTTTCATTGTTAATTCATCCCATTTTCCTTTGTAGCGTAATACTGCCTCGCGGCATTTCTGGTTGTATTCTTCTACGGATATTTTTTTGCCAATATCTTCTTTGGTAATGCCCAATTCCTTTTCCACTCCTAACTCAATAGGCAATCCATGTGTATCCCATCCGCCTTTTCTTTTTACCTGGAAACCCTGCATGGTTTTGTAGCGGCAAACCATATCTTTCAAGGTACGCGAGATCACATGGTGAATACCGGGCATACCATTGGCGCTGGGCGGGCCCTCGTAAAACACAAATGGTTTTTTGCCTTCGCGCAGGGAAACGCTTTTTTCAAAAGCCTCTCCTTTGCTCCATTTAGCCAATATTTCCTGTTCAATTGCCGGAAGGTTCAGTCCGGAGAATTCTGGATATTTCACACTCATAACCGTAAAATCGCTTGAAATGTACTACCCGCCTCGTTAAAAGCGGGTTTTAAAGTCTGCAAAGGTAGGAAATATAGGGATGTGAACGGCTGTATAAAGGATTTTGGAATTTTGGAATTGGGAAATTTTGAAATTGTTTTAAAGGCCTGCTGATAAACAAATTTCCCAATCTCCCAATTCCAAAATTCCAAAATATTAATGAGGGTTGCGGATGAGCTTATAAATCCTTATCGCGCTCATTAGCAAGGCAATAAAAAGTACCAACCCCAACACCCCCCAAACAAGGCTGATGCTCTGCTTTACCACCGCCAGCATAACGATGGCGATCAGGAAAATGGTGGCTACTTCGTTCCAGATCCGGAGTTGTTGGGAGGAATATTTGAATACGCCACCCATCTCCTGTTTAAAGATCCTGTGCAGCGACCAATGATAGATATAGAGAAAAACAACAAAGATGATTTTAATAAAAAGCCATCTCCCCTCCGGCTCCATCACCACTTTATCCCATCCCCCGTTGAACATAACGATGGGGCCAAGTAAAAGCGTAAGAATGGCAGATGGCCAGGTGATACCGTACCAGAGGCGCTTCATCATGATTGAAAACTGGGCCCGCAAAATCTTTTGTTCAGGTTCCGGTTTATCGCCAGCCTCGGTTGCGTAGATAAAAAGCCGGGGCATGTAGAACAAGCCTGCAAACCAGGTTACGACGAAGATGATATGTAAGGCTTTGAGGTAGGGGTACATTATTTAATAAATATAAACAGAAGGAAATAATGAATGTTGTTTTGTCGCACCTCTTGCCGCGCCCTTCATCTTGCCGCGCCCTTTAGGGCGTGGATATAGGAAATATTGAAAATTTTTTATGGGGCTTTAGCCCACAGTATCACACTCGGGGCTAAAGCCCCGGGAACAAAGAAATGAATATCCTTTATCCACGCCCTGAAGGGCGCGGCAAATCAACACTCAAAATTCCTTGTTCATTATTCAATATTCGTTAGCCATTTCGCCAGCGCCTCCACCCACAACGGGTGCGTATTCAAACACGGTATCATCGTATATGATTCACCACCGGCATTCATAAAAGATTCTTTTCCTCTTTCATCTATCTCTTCCAGTGTTTCGAGGCAATCGCTTACAAATGCGGGACAAATAACCAATAATTTTTTGATCCCTTCTTTTGGCATTTCTTCCAAACGTATGTCTGTAAAGGGTTGCAGCCATCCTTTACCTAATCGTGATTGGAATGAAATGCTGTATTTATTTTTAGGGATTTCCAGTTTTTCAGTCACCAAACGCGTCGTGGTAAATACCTGGTGGCGGTAGCAGGTTGCATGCGCGATCGAATCTGTTTCGCAACAATTGTTTACCTGCAGGCAATGGCAACCGGTTGTATCACTCTTACGGATATGTCTTTCAGGAATACCATGGTAACTGAATAAAATATGATCATATTCTTTTTCCAGCCAGGGCAGCATATTGGCGGCAAGCGCATTTATATAGTCAGGCTCGTTGTAAAAAGGTTTGATCACCGTGAGTTTGAAAGGATATCCTTTGTTAGCGTATTGCTCTTTTGCATATTCCACCGCTGTCTCGTAACTGCTCATGGCATAATGCGGGTATAAAGGAACGAGGATCACTACATCCAATCCCGGATGTTGCTGAAGCAATTCATCATAAGCTTGTTTCGGAGAAAAATTTCCGTAACGCATGGCGATAGCCACCGGTTCAGTTATTTTTTGCTGCAATGCCGCTTGTAACTGTTTGGTAAGAACAACCAATGGAGAGCCTTCTTTTGTCCAGATGGTCTTGTAGGCTTCAGCCGATTTAGGTGCGCGGAAAGGTACAATCAAGCCTCTGACCAATAAGGCCCGCGGGATCAAAGGAATATCGATCACCCTTCCATCCATTAAAAATTCGTTCAGGTATCTTCGTACATCTTTAACTTCAGTGGAATCGGGGGAACCGAGATTCATCAATAACATGGCGCGTGTGGTTGATTGTGACTTATTTAACATGATGGGTGCAAATGTAAAGCAACAATCACAACGTCTAAATAACCAGGAATGAAATCCCAACACCTATTTTGACCGGTCATACAAACTATGACGGAGAAATGACAATGTAATGACGAAAATCATGTTCCTGAAGAAGCCATCTAAGATACATTTGCGTACTGAAAGATATAGCAACCACCAAGGCATGGAGATAAACCATTTTTTTGTAGCAGGGATCAACTACCGGAAGACCGACGCCGGTGTTCGTGGTGATTTTGCTGTTAACACAGACCAATACATTACCCTTCTTAAAAAAGCAAGTCAGCTCGGGGTGAGCGAGTTATTTGTGTTAAGTACATGTAACAGGACAGAGATCTATGGCATCTCGCCCGATGCAGACACCCTGATCAATTTACTTTGCAATGAAACAGTTGGCGACAAAAACACTTTTCTTCAGTTAGCGTATATCAAACAGGGTGCCCAGGCAATAGAACATATTTTTTCGGTTGGCGCTGGGTTAGATTCACAGATTCTCGGGGATTACGAGATCGTTGGTCAGATGAAACTGGCGATCAGGGTTGCAAAAGAACAGGGATATGTTGGCGCATTTATGGAACGTCTGTTCAATACTGTTTTGCAATCATCCAAAGCGATCAAGAATGAAACAGCTTTAAGTGGCGGAACCATCTCTGTTTCGTTTGCAGCTATACAATTCTTAAAAGAAAAAATAGCAGATACATCCAATAAGAAAATCGTTCTGTTAGGCACGGGCAAGATAGGTCGCAATACCTGTAAAAACCTGATCGATTACCTGGATACAAAAGATATCACATTGATCAACCGTACGGATCATAAAGCGGTTACCCTGGCTATTGAATTAGGGCTGCGGTATGCATCTTATGAGGAGATGCAACAGCAGGTTGAAGAAGCTGATATCGTGATCGTTGCCACCAATGCGGAAAAAGCAGTGATCACAAAACAAAGCCTTTTACATAGCGGCCCGAAAGTATTGGTGGATCTTTCCATCCCGAATAATATTGAAGCATCGGTAAGTTCACTGGAACATATCACGCTTGCCAACGTGGATGATCTTTCAAAGATCAACGACAAAACATTACAGAAGCGCCAGGCAGAAGTACCCAAAGCATTAGACATCATTCAAACGCATATACTTGAATTCAGGGAATGGTTCAATCATCGCAGGCATGTGCCTGTGCTGAGGGCCGTTAAACAGAAACTGCATGATATGCATTCCTGCACCCTGTTCTCCGCCGCCAATCCTTCTCCGCTCATCGACCAGGATGCCATACAAAAAGTGGTGAATAGCGTGGCCATGAAAATGCGCAGCCAACATCAGCCCGGATGTTACTATATTGAGGCGATCAATGATTTTATGACCATCAATTAAGCCATGAAGAACGCAATACGGATAGGAACCCGTGACAGCCAGCTGGCTGTTTGGCAAGCTACATTGGTAAAGGACCAACTTCACCAACAGGGCATTGCATCTGAACTGGTTTTTATAAAAAGTGAAGGGGATATTGATCTTGTTACACCGCTATATGAATTGGGTGTACAGGGAATTTTTACGCAAACACTCGATACTGCATTACTGAACAACCGTATCGATATCGCTGTTCATTCGATGAAAGACGTGCCAACGCAAATGGCCAAAGGAATTGTGCAGGCAGCTGTATTACCACGCGCATCTTACAAAGATCTGCTGGTGTATAAAGGTGATGAAAAAGAAATGTTTGAAGCGTTGGATTTGAGTGACAATTCAATCCCGAATGAATCGGGACAAAACTCAAAATTGGTAATCGCTACCAGCAGCATCCGCCGTAAGGCCCAATGGTTAAACCGTTATCCAAATCATACCCTCGAAAATCTGCGCGGTAATGTGAACACACGTTTGCGTAAAGTAGCAGAGAGCAACTGGAACGGCGCCATCTTTGCGGCGGCGGGACTGGAGCGCATCGGCCTTCGTCCTGAAAATTCCATTGAACTGGATTGGATGTTACCCGCACCTGCACAAGGCGCAATCATGATCGTTTGCAGGGAAGAAGACCTTATCAGTAAAGAAGCCTCTGCACCATTGAATGATGATGCCACCGCATTGTGCACAAAGATCGAACGCGATTTTTTACGCGCCTTACTCGGTGGTTGTGCAACTCCCATCAGCGCATTGGCGCAATGGAAAGAAGGCAATATTGTATTCAGTGGAAATATTTTATCGGTTGATGGAAAAGAAAAAATAAGCATTGAACTGGATATTCCTTCGTCACAAAGCGATGAATTGGGTAGTAAAGCTGCAGAACAATTATTGAATAAAGGAGCCGATAAAATAGTGAACGCCATTCGCAATGCCTGAACATAAGATACATATATTATGTACCCGGCCCGTTGAGAAATCGCAGGTGGAAAAAGCAAAGCAAAAGGGCATTGTGTTGGATGCATTCTCATTCATAGAAACAGAAGCCATAGAGAATGTAGAAGTACAACAGGAAATTGAATGGGCATCGGTAGAAGAAGCGACTGTTGTTTTTACCAGCATGAATGCAGTGGAAGCCGTTACCGGGATGCTGGATGATTTTGTTCCCGCATGGCGAATTTATTGTATAGGCCATAGGACCAAACAATTGGTTACAACATATTTTGGTGAACATGCCATTGCCGGAACAGCCGACAATGCATCAGAACTTGCCGATGAGATCATTAAGAATGATGAAGCCGAAGAAGTTATTTTTTTCTGTGGAAACCAGAGAAGAGAGGATTTGCCTCTTAAGCTAAGAAAACATAACATAAGCGTAAACGAGATCATCGTATACGAAACGATAGCCATTGAGCATGTGATCGATAAAGGATATGATGGTATTTTATTTTTTAGCCCGAGTGCAGTAGAAAGTTTCTTTTCAAAAAATAAAATACCCGAACAAACAGTTCTTTTTGCGATAGGAAATACTACGGCAAAAACAATTCATCGGTATAGCAACAATCGAATCATGATCAGCGAACAACCGGGTAAAGACGAATTGATTGAACAGGCGATGGAGTATTTTTCGTGAATAGGCAATGGTGAATAAAAGCGATTGTAGAGGCGTAGCCTCGATGCATATTGTAGCAACGGATTTTAATCCGTTGTTAGAACGCCAAAAAAGTGAACAGAGTGTCGTAGACACGGTGCGTATATGGCCCGAACCTACGGTTCTTGGTTATTTATAACCGTTCCTTTTTCAACGGATTAAAATCCGTTGCTACAATATTCACCGAGCCTACGGCTCTACACTGTTAAAAATAACCGAACAAATAAATTGATATAGAATGGTTTTGAATAATGAGTACCGGATCGTCTAACCACGCATTCACTATTGCCCATTGTCTATTCACCATTCACAAAAAACCTTATGCTACAAAACGACCTACTACTAAGAACCCTCCGCGGTGAAGAAACAGAAAGAACACCTGTATGGATGATGCGCCAGGCCGGCCGTTACCTTCCTGAATACATGGTATTGCGTGAAAAATATGGATTCTTTGAACGCTGCCAGACACCGGAACTTGCCTGCCAGATCACCCTGCAACCTGTAGATATTATTGGTGTGGATGCGGCAATTTTATTTTCTGATATTTTAGTTGTTCCACAGGCAATGGGATTAGAAGTGCAGTTGATAGAAAGTAAGGGGCCATTCTTACCGGATCCAATCAAAACAACAAAAGATCTCGACCGCGTTCGTGTACCCGATGTGGATGAAACACTGGGTTATGTTTTTGATGCGATCAAACTCATCAAACAGGAATTGAACGGCCGTGTTCCATTGATCGGTTTTGCCGGTGCACCATGGACATTATTATGTTATATGGTACAGGGCAAAGGCTCCAAAACATTTGATGAGGCAAAAGCTTTCTGTTACACACAACCCGAACTTGCGCATCGTTTGTTACAGATGATCACTGATACTACGATCTCTTATTTGCAGGCGCAGGTGAAAGCAGGCGCAGATACGATTCAGATCTTTGATAGCTGGGGTGGCTTGTTGAGTCCCGGTGATTTTGAAGATCTTTCTTTACAATATACACGGCAGATCGTCACTGCTCTCAAAGACAAAGTACCTACCATTATCTTTGCAAAAGGCGCCTGGCATAGTTTAGATGCGATGGCAGCAACCGGCGCACATGGCCTGGGAATTGACTGGTGCATTAAACCACAAACAGCAAGGGAATTCGCGGGTAAGAATATTACATTACAGGGTAACTTTGACCCTGCTAAATTATTATCACCCATTCCCGTGATACAAAAAGAAGTAAAACAAATGATGGATGCATTCGGACCCGGCAGGCATATCGCCAATCTCGGCCATGGCATTTTACCAAACGTTCCGGTGGATCATGCAAGGGCATTTGTTGACAGCGTAAAAAATTACAGGCACACAAAATGAGTACCCCATCCACATACAAAACAGATACTGCCGAATTCAGGGGAAGATGGATACATTATGTATATGAGCTGCAGGAAAAGATCTGCAATGCCATAGAAGCGGAAGATGGCAGCGCTTTGTTTGCAACGGATGACTGGGAGAGAGCAGAAGGCAAAGGCGGTGGCGGGAGAACAAGGGTCATTGTCAATGGAAATGTTTTTGAAAAAGGCGGCGTAAATACCTCTGTTGTTTATGGAAGATTAACAGATAAAATGCGAACGGGTTTGAATCTCGATGGCGACAAATGGTTTGCCTGTGGTTTATCCCTGGTGCTGCATCCACTCAATCCGTATGTGCCAACTGTACATGCCAACTGGCGCTATTTTGAATTATACAATGAAGAAGGCTATGTAATTGACCGCTGGTTCGGTGGCGGCACTGATCTTACGCCGTATTATTTGTTTGAAGAAGACGCAAATCATTTTCATCAAACATTAAAAAATACACTCGATCTTTTTGGAGAGGATCTGTATGCTGGCTATAAAAAAAATTGCGATGAATATTTTGTGAACCAGCACCGCAACAAAGAAACACGCGGCATAGGCGGGATCTTCTATGACCACCTGCGTGCCGAGGATGAAGCTGGACTCGAAAAATTGTTATCCTTTCAACAGGCCAATGGGAATGCATTTTTAGACGCCTATCTTCCCATCGTTCAAAAAAGAAAAGATACCTTGTACGGCGAGCGGGAAACGGTATGGCAGGAGATCCGCCGCGGAAGGTATGTGGAGTTTAATTTGATACACGACCGCGGCACCATCTTCGGTTTAAAAACAAAAGGAAGAACAGAAAGTATTTTAATGAGTCTTCCGCCAAGGGCAAGATGGGTATATGATCATCAGCCGGAACCAGGAACTGAGGAAGATAAATTATTGCAGGTTTGCCTGCAGCCGAAAAACTGGATAGTATAATCCTTTGTGATCGATCACAAAGAAAATCTTACCATATGATATTACAAAGAAGAAACAGGATACTTCGCCAATCACCGGCCATACGTGCCATGGTTGCAGAAACTATTTTGAACCCATCCAATTTTATTGCGCCTTTATTCATTGATGAGGGACAGAATATTTCAACAGAGATCGCATCCATGCCCGGCTATTACCGACGTTCTATTGATCTTACGGTGAAAGAAGTAAAAGAATTATGGTCGCTTGGAATTAAGTGTGTGCTGATTTTTATTAAATGCAAAGACGAACTAAAAGATAATACCGGCAAAGAAGCCTGGAACAAAAACGGATTGATGCAGAGAAGTATCAAAGCCATTAAAGCTGCGGTTCCCGAAATGGTGGTGATGACCGATGTTGCACTCGATCCCTATTCTTCTTACGGCCATGATGGCATTGTAAAAGATGGCGAGATCGTGAATGATGAAACAGTGGAAGCATTGGTAAAAATGAGTATCAGTCACGCTCAGGCAGGCGCTGATTTTGTAGCGCCCAGTGATATGATGGATGGCCGCATCGGTGCGATACGCAATGGACTGGAAGAAGAAAATTTTACCCGCACCGGAATCATGAGTTACAGCGCTAAATATGCCTCCTGTTTTTATGGCCCTTTCCGTGATGCGTTAGACAGCGCTCCTGGATTTGGTGATAAAAAAACTTACCAGATGGATCCTGCGAACAGGTTGGAAGCTATCAAAGAAACCATGATAGATGTGGAAGAAGGCGCTGATATCGTTATGGTAAAACCAGCGATGGCTTATCTCGATATCATCCGTGAAATAAAAAATTCAGTGGAAGTTCCTGTGAGTGCTTATCATGTGAGTGGTGAATATGCAATGATCAAGGCGGCTGCTAAAATGGGTTGGCTGAATGAAGAGAAAGCGATCATTGAAAGTCTGACATCGATAAAACGCGCAGGGGCAGATTTGATCGCTACATATTTTGCGAAGGATGCAGTGAGGTTGATCAGTTAATTTATTGCCACAGACGACACAGATTACCACAGACTTTTTCTGTGATAATCTGTGTCGTCTGTGGCAGAAAAAATAAAATACATGTACGAAAAAAGCAAACAGTTATTTGAGCGGGCCCAACAATCAATCCCTGGTGGAGTTAATTCTCCGGTGCGCGCATTTAAAAGCGTTGGAGGCACGCCTATCTTCATAGAAAAAGCAAAGGGTGCATACTTATATGATGTTGATGGCAACCAGTATATAGATTACATCGCCTCATGGGGGCCGATGATATTGGGCCACGCGTATGAACCCGTCGTTAAAGCGATACAGGAACGAGCCCTCTTCTCTACTTCGTATGGCGCACCAACAGAATTAGAAATTGAAATGGCCGAATTGATCCGCAGCATGACGCCTAATGTTGATCTGATACGAATGGTCAGCAGCGGAACCG
The DNA here is from genome assembly GCA_028288645.1 of Sediminibacterium sp. Taxonomy (GTDB): domain Bacteria; phylum Bacteroidota; class Bacteroidia; order Chitinophagales; family Chitinophagaceae; genus Sediminibacterium. The sequence continues at coordinate 587 of JAQBNJ010000571.1, read as the reverse complement.
AAGCATGCATGAGTGCGCTTCGTTTGGCAAGAGGATATACAGGTAAAAATAAATTCATCAAATTCGAAGGTTGTTACCATGGCCACGCAGATGCTTTTTTAGTGAAGGCGGGAAGTGGCCTGGCAACATTCAATATTCAAACCGTACCCGGTATTACAGGTGGTGTTTCGAATGATACATTGACATGCGCGTATAATGATCTCGAAGCAGTAGAAAAATTAGTGGCTGAAAACAAGAACGAGATCGCAGCCATCATCATTGAACCGGTAGCGGGTAATATGGGTTGTATTTTACCGAACCCAGGTTTTATCGAGGGGCTTCGTAAAATATGCGAGGAAGAAAACATTGTATTCATTTTTGATGAAGTGATGACAGGTTTCCGTCTTGCACCCGGTGGTGCACAACAATATTTAAAAGTAAATGCGGACCTCGTTACCTATGGCAAAGTGATTGGCGGCGGTATGCCTGTTGGCGCATTCGGCGGTAAGAAAGAGATCATGGAAAAAATTTCACCATTAGGTAATGTTTACCAGGCAGGCACACTAAGCGGAAATCCTATAGCCATGATCGCCGGTTTTACGATGTTG
>JAQBNJ010000165.1 GCA_028288645.1 Sediminibacterium sp. | reverse complement strand
ATGAATGGTTTTACAGAGTCAAGCATTTTTTCTACATCAACGCCATTGATCGCAATGATCCTGTCGCCGGGATAGAGTAACGAAAATTCCTGCAATGAATCATAGCGGTGAAACAGAACAATCATTTTCCCGTCAACACTTGTCACGTTCATCGGCAGGAAATATTTGCCCTGGTATTTTATGGAACCACGATCGTTGCTGATACCCATTCCATGTGTATCATGTATCGTTGCAACGAGGCGCCAGCACATGGTTCGATAGCTGCTGTCGGTATTTGCTTTTGCAAATTGCAGAATAAATTTTTCAAGAACGCCATCCCAGTCATCTGCGGTGAGGTATTTGGAAGGAAAAAAATATTCAACCGCGTTCCAGTATCGGAACAACGCGAGCATGCGCATGCCATCATCTTCACCTTTTACATCAGCATATTTGAATTCATTGGAAAAATCGGGATTACCCGCACCCGCGTATCGAACATAGTACGGACCGGTAAGCCTGTTGTTAAAAATATGCAGGAGTTGCGGCCGGAGTTTTCCTCCGATCAATGAATCTTTTTTCAACCATTGCATACCCGGATCGATAAAAATATTGGAAGGTGGGTTTGGCTGCATTCGGGAAATCACTTCTCCCAATTGGGTTACCCAGTTAAATAAAACAAGATCCAATGATTTATTATTCGGCGATTGCAAAACAGCAGGCATAATGGCGAACAATGCCTTGTCGGCATTAACTCCTCCCGTGGAAACCTTTGGGTGAAAATATTTGAGAAAGCCCCAAACCCTGCAGAGAACAGCGAGGTTCTTTTGTTGTTGTGCTGTTAGTGAAGTTGGAACAGTTACGCCCGATAGTTGTGTTTCTATTTTATCGGTGGGCCAGTAATCATCCTGCGAATAACCTGTAATGGTAACCAATAAAAAAAAGACAAGTAGTTTTTTCATATCAGCAGTTATAATACTAATATACCATATCAAATAAAACAGCCCCTCATTTTGTGATGAGAGGCTGTTGCTATATTGTTAAAGTGATGCTTATCCTACCGCTTCACTCTGCATACTCTTACTGCTCTTCTTCCTGTCATCTTCGTTCAGGTACACTTTACGCATACGGATGTTCTTGGGTGTTACCTCGATACACTCGTCCTGCTGGATGTACTCCATACACTCTTCCAATGTGAACTGCAATTTTGGTGTGATACGAACCGCATCATCGCTACCGCTTGCACGGTGGTTGGTGAGCTTTTTCATTTCCACTGCGTTCACGTTCAGGTCACCTGGTTTGATGTGCTCGGCGATGATCTGTCCAACATATACCTCATCTCCTGGATCCACAAAGAAAGATCCACGATCCTGTAATTTATCAATTGAATAAGCTGTAGTAGTGCCGCCGAATTTCGCGATCAATACACCATTGCTTCTTCCCGGGATTGGCCCTTTCCATGGTTTATATTCAAGGAAACGGTGCGCCATAACAGCTTCACCCGCTGTGTTCGTCAACATTTGTGAACGAAGTCCGATCAAACCTCTTGAAGGAATTTCGAATTCAAGATGCTGCATTTCGCCTTTGCTTTCCATGATCTGCATTTCACCTTTTTTCTGTGTAACAAGGTCGATCACTTTACCACTGAATTCAGTTGGTACGTCAACAACCAGGTTCTCATAAGGTTCGTGCTTTTTACCATCGATGGTTTTTACAAGCACCTGTGGATTACCCACAGTCAGCTCATATCCTTCGCGGCGCATGGTTTCAACCAATATTCCTAAGTGAAGGATCCCGCGGCCGAATACATTAAAGCTATCGGCGCTGTCTGTATCTTCTACTCTTAATGCAAGATTCTTTTCTGTTTCCTTCATCAAACGGTCACGCAGGTGGCGTGAGGTTACAAACTTTCCATCTTTACCAAAGAACGGAGAGTTGTTAATGCTGAAGGTCATACTCATGGTTGGTTCATCCACGCTGATAATAGCCAGGGCTTCCGGATTGTCGATATCAGCAATGGTATCACCGATATTAAAATCTTCCAGTCCAACCACCGCGCAAAGATCACCGGCAATTACTTCCTGTACTTTGCGTTTACCCATTCCTTCAAACACGTACAATTCTTTTACACGGCTTCTTTTGATGGTGCCATCAGCCTGCATCAATGCAATCGTTTGGCCCTCCTTAATAGAACCACGTGCTACTTTACCAATGGCGATACGGCCAAGGAAAGAAGAATAGTCAAGTGAAGTGATTTGCATCTGCAGGTGTGGTTCATTGATCTTTGGCGCCGGAACATATTTAATGATACCATCCAGTAAAGGGACGATATCTTCTGTTTGTGTAAGGCTATCGTTGAACCAGCCATTCTTTCCGCTACCATAAAAAGTAGGGAAATTCAGCTGTTCTTCAGTAGCATCGAGGTTAAAAAAGAGTTCGAAAACCGCATCGTGCACTTCATCAGGACGGCAGTTTGGCTTATCTACTTTATTAATTACCACGATCGGTTTCAGGTGCAGTTGTAAGGCTTTCTGTAATACGAAACGGGTTTGCGGCATCGGCCCTTCAAAGGCATCTACCAGCAAAACAACCCCATCGGCCATTTTCAGAACGCGCTCCACTTCACCACCAAAATCACTGTGACCAGGTGTATCGATAACATTGATCTTAACGTCTTTATACGTAACCGCAGCATTCTTGCTGAAGATAGTGATACCACGTTCCCTTTCCAGGTCATTGCTGTCCATGATCAGATCACCGGTCTCCTGGTTATCGCGGAATACCTTGGTAGTTTGTAAGATCCTGTCTACCAATGTTGTTTTACCATGATCCACGTG
>JAQBNJ010000554.1 GCA_028288645.1 Sediminibacterium sp. | reverse complement strand
GTGATTCTTGCTTTGCCTTTCAATACTAATTCCTTATTGGCAGTAACCATTTTCTGGTACTGCAATTCATGCCGCACATCAACGGAAAAATTCAAAGCATTGGGTTTGCTCGCTTTCAAACGGATCACTATCACCTGGTCGGGATTGGATGAGAACATCTCACGCGTATAATCAACACCATTGTAAGTAAATCTTGTTGTGCTGGTTGCATTTGAAATATTCAGGTCATGGTAATAATTGGAAACCTCACCTACAAAAGGTTGTTTGATAATAATATCACCCAATAGTTGAAACATCTGCGTATCAGGGCCCTGCATTTTCTTTAGCAATTTTACAGCATCATTGATACTGTCGCGGAACAATGCATCGCGAACGGGTTGCAAATATTTCGGAGCATCAGGATTGGGGTTATGATCTACCGGGCCGCCTGTCCATAAAGTAGCTTCATTCAACTGTATCAATTCTTCCTTCACTCCGCCAAAATCCATCGCACCCAACCGGCCGTTGCCGAGTGGCAATGCTTCATTCCAGTCCTTTGCAGGTTGTTTATACCATAACACCCGTTCTTTTTTTGATTGGGCAATAAGAGTTGAAAAACAAACGCAGAACAAAAGGGACAAGACAATATAAATTCGATATAACATGAGAGCCAGCTTTATCTGTAAAAAGATCGTTGTTATTGTGTGTAATATTTCAATTCAACCATATCCCCCGGAACGGGTTGTGTGTTCCATTCGGAGTGTATTGCCAACGCCGCACCGATCGCTGTTGCCTGTGATACAGATGCAGCATATACTTCCATCGAAGGAAAAGCGGCTGCCAGCATATGCATGTAAACGGAGTTTTTTGCAAAGCCTCCATCTACAAAGATCCGCGGCGCTTTTTTTAAAGTGAGTACCAGGGAAGTTGATAATTGCTGTTGCTGAATAATATCATAGATCAACTGGTGGTAAGCTTCCTCATAGGTTTCAAATTCAGCCAGGTTTCTTTTTACAAATGCCGATGCATGCAAACCCACTTCTGTTTGATCTTCATTTTTTTTCTCACTGATATTTTCAAACAGTGCAGAATTAAATACTTCGTTTTGATAATGATCCACCGGCACATTAAAATGTTGCGCTGATCTTTTCACCTGCTGTTCGTGTTCATTGCCGGCAAATAAGCGGGAAGCTTTTACGGGGCGGCCATGGTATTCAAGGTAACAAAGACAGTCCTGCTGTAGTTCAGCAGCTGTTAACACTTCATCATTAAAAGGATTCAAACTGATACACCAGGTACCGGTTGATATTAAAATAAAAGGTTCCGAAAAACTGGCGAGATAAGGGATCAGTGCCGCTGAACTGTCATGAAGACCGATACCCGCTTTTATTTTTTTTCCGTGTATGTCAACATCTATCGCTGCATTGGAACGGAGAACAGAAGGAAATTTTTTATCGATCTCTTCTATATAAACCCAATCATGGTACATTCTCTTTGAGAAATCCCAGAGCCCTGTATGGCAACCGATGCTCGTGATCTCTGCATAGGCTCTGCCTGTTACGAGATAGCTGATGTATTGGGGAAGATGCAATGAATATTCAATCCTTTCAAACAAAGCAGGTTGCTCATATTTTAACCTGTACAACTGCATGCCTGAATTGAGATTTCCTAAAACAGGCGAAGCCGTTTTCACGGAGAGTTCCATCTCCCCACCATAAGTATCATAAAATTTTTTCTGTAATTCCGGTGGGTAGGGCTTGAGATAATTCTGCAGGCAGGTAACGGGTACGCCCTTTTCGTCAATGTGCACAAAACTCGCGCCATATGCTGAAAAATTGATGGCTTTCAGATCGAAGTCAGGCAGGTTACTTATTTCTTCAATAGATTTTTTTATCCATTGCGATAATTCCCGCACATCATCGCAGGGGAAACCATCTTCATCCTTTGTTTCGGGAAACTGAACAGAACGTTCCAGCACAATTTTGTACTGCTCATTGAAGAGGAAAAATTTTTTGTTGGTTTTTCCAATATCAAAAATGGCTATAACAGGTAGTGAGATCATAATCCCGTTGCTACAGTTTTTTCTCCTCTTTCTTTGATCAACTGCTCCCGGATCTTCTGTTCCCTGAACAATTGCAATGGCGACAATGCTGCTCCGGATTGTAAACGCGCTTCCGCAACAATCGGGCGAACATCGGTGCGATATGCCTGCTGCAGTATCTCCTGTGCTTTTGCCACATCATTGTTTTCCTGTGCTGATTGCAAAGCCTTCGTATCAACCAGTAAAGCCTGTGTATAAGCGATCATGATAGCTTCAACACTTTGCAACAGGTCTTCCAATGGATCTTTTACATTATGTGAGGCATCGATCATCCAGCCAAGATCGTTTGCATGGTTCATATTTCTTGCATCCATTCCTTCCACCAGTTCATTAAAGATGAGAAACAACTGGTATGGGTCGATGCTACCTACGGTAAGGTCATCATCACCATATTTACTGTCGTTGAAATGGAAGCCACCTAATTTTTTCTCGTTCAATAGCAAGGCAACGATCTGTTGAATGTTTGCATTCGGTAAATGATGGCCGAGGTCAACAAGTGTATATGCTTTGTCGCCTAATTTATTCGCGTATAACAGTGACTGGCCCCAATCACCAACGGTCATTGAATAAAAATTGGGTTCGTATGCTTTGTATTCAACAAATACTTTCCAGTCCGAAGGGAGCGCCGCATAAATCTCCTGCAATCCTTCCAATGTATTTTGAAATGCTTTCCTGAAATTCAACTGACCGGGAAAACAGGATCCATCAGATAACCAAACGGTCAACGCTGTTGATCCCAATTCGATCCCATGCCTGATCACTTCAATATTATGATCGATAGCCTGCTTGCGTACGGCCCGATCTACATGTTGCAGTGAACCGAATTTATAACTATGTTTTTGTCCGGTCTGATCCTGGAAAGTATTTGAATTCACCG
>JAQBNJ010000552.1 GCA_028288645.1 Sediminibacterium sp. | reverse complement strand
CAAAGCGCTCGACGAACGTTTTACTACCGATTACGTAGTGAACGTAGCCATGGGCAAACTCACGCCACAGATCAATATTTACCGTCATGATGCTTTGCCCGTTTTCGGTATCAGCAGCAATACCGAGGCGCATTTGCTGAACAGTATGGTTAGACAGATGTTGCTGGAAAACCTTATCAAAAAAGATATTGAAGAATACGGCTTACTCAAGCTCACAGACAAAGGAGAGAAGTTTATAAAGAAACCAACATCCTTTAAAATTGTGCTGAACAATTTATTTGAAGATGCACAGTTTGATGAAGATGAAGGAGAGAATGCCTCACAAACCGGCGCAGCAGCGGATGACAAATTATTCGAGATGCTGAAAGAACTGCGTGGAGTAGAGGCAAAGAAAAAAAGCCTCCCGCCATTCGTGATCTTCCTCGAGAATTCATTGCAGGATATGGCCACCATCTATCCCACTACGCTGGAAGAAATGGAAAAATGCCAGGGCGTAAGCAAAGGCAAAGCCATTAAATACGGCAAGCCGTTTGTAGAACTCATTGCAAAATATGTTGAGGAAAATGATATTGAGAAGCCCGATGATTTTGTAATGAAGAGCGTGGCCAATAAAGCCAACAACAAAATTTACATCATCCAGAACGTTGATAAAAAAATTCCATTAGAGACCATCGCGAAAAACAAGAGCCTCAAACTCGATGAGCTCCTCGAAGAAATGGAAACCATCGCCGCCAGCGGCACCAAACTCAACCTCGACTACGCCATCGACGAATGGCTGGATGAATACGACCAGGAAGAGATCATTGATTATTTTAAAGGTTGTCAAACCTCATCTCTGCAAATAGCGCAGGAAGAATTGAGTGAGAATAATTATAACTGGGAGCAGTTGAAAATTATGCGGATCAAGTTTTTGAGTGTGTTTGGGAATTGATGGTTGATTGAATACTATTTTGTGATAGGCCCGTTCTTTTTGAGCGGGCTTTTTTTACACTGGGCGCTGAAGCGCCGGAGGCTTAGTTTGAGATTGCCTTTAATCCACGGCCTGAAGGCCGCGGCAAGAGGGAGAGAGTGAACCCTGCCGAACACATACTTTATATCTTTTATATTTTTGAACTTTACTTCTTAACGCCTCCCATTGATAGGGCTTCTTTCTGTAGTGCCTTCAAGCCAGGATCAAAATATTGAGAAGCCCTGACTGTAGTAAATTAATAATCTTGAGAAGTTCCCTCCTTGCCGCGGCCTTTAGGCCGTGGATAAAGAACATCCCCGCACTATCTCCGGCGCTTTAGCGCCCAGTGTAAAAACATCGCATAACAGGTATAAATACGCTACCCAAAATCAAACACCTTCTATTTCTTTGCAGCATTATGTCTTACACAAGAGTATTCATCCATTACGTATGGGCCACCAGGCGCCGCAAACACACGCTTCCCCAGCCTAACAGGCAATTGCTGTTCGATCACATGAAGCAAAATGCATTGTTAAAAGGAATTATTCTCGATAGGGTCAACGGTTACACCAATCATGTTCACTGCCTGGTTTGGTTAAAGCCGCAGCAAACACTTGACCAGGTAGCCCAATTGTTAAAAGGCGAATCTTCTTATTGGTATAATAATAAGTCGGGTATTGCAGGAGCTAAACTCCAATGGCAGGAGGATTATTTTGCCGCATCTGTAAGTTTATCAATGATCGACAGAGTACGTAAGTATATCGATAACCAGGAGGCCCATCATCAGAAAAAGACATTTGAGGATGAGTATGAAGAGTTACTGAAGCACTTTCTTATTATTAAAGATCTTGAGAATGATCTGGAACATTATAAATTGAATACCGGGCGCTAAAGCGCCATGTAAATTCATGAGAGACTTTCTTATCCACGGCCTGAAGGCCGCGGCAAAAGTTTACACTTTTAAAAACCCCAACTCATATACCTGCGGCTGTAGTTTATCGGTAAGTGTTTTATAAGCCTCTTCAAATGACTTAAAACTCATGGGCTGGAAATCACCACTCGCATTTCTGATTTGTAAGGCTTTACGTATTTGATACCAACCTACATCGCTTCTGTTTAGTTTTAGTTCATCCCGTACGGTATGCACATCAGTATGTGCAAAATACGCTTGCCATAGTCTCTTGCCTTCTGCTAAAACATGTTTGGCTTCTGAACTAAAGGTTTTGTCTGACATGTACTGGACCATGAAATCACTTTCAAAACGTTCCTGGGCATTTACTTCCTCTTCTGTGAAAGGGATAAAATGATTTAAGATGCTCCACTTTCTGTTATTCCATTCCAGGTCATTTGCACTGGCTGTAAGGTTACTGCCATTAAACAACATCCAGATCAAACAGTCGTTTTTGAACTCTTCTGTTAATGATTTGTTAGGTTGTAAAAATTGGTCTCTATCGTTTAGCCAGGTTGATTTCACTAATCTTCTGACAGCAAAAACAATGGCTATTTGCCAAAGGTTTTTAGCGTTGATGAAATAGCCTCGGGCACTTCCATAACCTGACGAAAATATTACGGTTTGTATGCTTGAATGTTGCAGATCATTTCCGCCACTTAGCATATAACCAATTGCACCATCCGACCATTTTGTTCCTCTTAGGTCTTTTGTTGCAGTTGCCGGAACAATGGCATTTTTAAGTGGGACCACTTCCTGCTTATTTGTTTTGGGTCTATCAATCCAGTTTGTTAATAGGTCTTGGCTTGGTGAACTATAAAAGGATTTTTCGCCTATTGCTTTGGCATTCCTATCAAGCACTTCAACAGATATATCAATCAAATTTTGGATTTTAAATTTCTTTTGATTTGTTTTCCATACTAAAAACCCAATTGGGAAATCTCCTTTTAATCCATCAAATGCTTTGCTGTGAACTACAAATCCTCCAAGATAAATTGAAGACCACGCATCTCTGAAAACTTCAAGAGTTGGGGCATTGACATATTTCAAAGTGCTAAACATTGCCAATGTCGCATTTGGGATTTCTTTGGCGATTCTTGCGACAAATTGAGTGTATAATTCATTACTTGCTTTGCCATATTCCTGCATAGCAGTCGCAGCTAATTTAGTTTTTGCAACTCCAGTTTTATTTTCCGGATTTTCTTCCCCAATACCTGTATTGTCTGCATTTGTCGCCTCTGCATAAGGCGGATTAATCAACACCAAAATCTTCTTACCATCAGCAATTGCTTGGCGGAGGGTTTGGGGTGTTTTATTGGTTAGGGTATAATCTATTTGTCCGAAATCATTTATATCATCATTCAAATAATCGTACTGAAACCGTGTTGCAGCTACACAAGTTTTGGTTGCTTTCATTACATCTACATCCGCCTGGTCTAATGTACTCATGTAAATATTTCTTGCGTTGCTATGTTTTACTTCAAGGTTGCCCACGCCACAACACATGTCCCATACTATATAATCTTTCTGCCAGTTTTTTCCAAGACATTCCGTTAGTTTATCGTATGCTCTGTCCACGACTGCCAAAGGTGTGTAGTAGGCACCTTTGAAACTGCGTTCATCAACTGGTATCAGGCTGTCCCGTCGTTCGAGCAAATAATTTCTATATTCTTTCTTGGGTGGTTTATGGTAGATAGCCCAAAATCGTCGATAGCCTTCTTTATTGCCCAATTCATAAATTTTGCCGGCAAGGCTAAATACGGGAGCATTGTCCTTGTGCATTAATGCAGCAGTTAGATTAGTATGTGTGCTGACCGTGCCATCATGCATTATATCCGCAAAAAACAATAAAGCATAATCTTCGGGAGCAACCCCGTTAATTTCCTGCCCAACCATTAGTACCCATTTATCAAATACCTGTTTTAAGTTATCGGGTGTTATTTGTGTTCTAATAATATCACCATCGTTAATGGCATTTTTTACGGTATTGATAAATTCTGCTTCGTTTGTTTCGATTCTAAAACTTATGAAATGGGTACCTATATAGGCAGATACCGCTTCCAACGCTTCTTGTGTGTAACCACTGGCATTTTTGCCCCATTTGATAGGCTGCTTTTTGTCAGATAACAGCGGCAAGGCATCTGCTGTTTTCATAACAGCAGCTTTCTTTGTATCCATCACACATAAAAACGGAGGAACATATTCGCCTTTGTCAAATGCTGCCTGAACATAGTGTAACAATTGAGTAAACATTGCATAAGTGCTTTCCTTATAACCATCTTTAGCTTCGAACCAGAAATCTTTGGTTTTTATATCCACCATGCCTTTATAGTAGTCCTTTAGCGCCAATGCTTTTATGTAAGCATCTTTTACATCCTCCTCGCTTTTTGCTTGTTGCAGTTTATCGTAAAGGGTCATTTTCTATTTTTGAAGCTTTAATAAGTAGATGGTTTTGCTTGTTCGGCTGGCGAGTGTCAAAAACTGTCTTTAAACAACAAATATGAACCATAAAGACAATAAATGTATTTAAAATACATATAACTGTACTATAAAGACAGTAAAAGGATAATGAGTTCAGCAATTTTGAGAAGTGAAAAAAGAAATAGGAACTCGCATCCGCAAACTCCGCGAGAGCAAAGACTACACCCAGGACAACATGGCCGCGGAGCTTGAGATCACCGCCGGCGCCTACGCAAAAATCGAACGGGGAGAAACCGACCCTTCCGCCACCCGCCTGCTAAAAATCGCCGAGATCTTAGAAGTAGATGTTACCATATTCTTTAAAGACAATACACCCTCCGTTAAATTCGAAGATCCCGGCAACCAATATGGATACGCCACCAAACAGGATGTAGAAAAGCTTACACATCTCATCCAGCAAATGAACCGCGAGATAGAAAAACTGAAATCCCCAAAAACTCCGAAGAAAAAAACCGCGGCTAAGAAAAGAAAGTAAGCCTCTTGATCCTTGTCTCTTGTTCCTTTTATGGAATACTTCCCACATCAGCGTCTCATTTAAAAAACGCTTATGTCCGAACTCCAACAACAGGATAACCGCAACAAACGTGGTGGTATCCGCAGCAAAAAATTATCTACCCGTATTGATCTTACACCGATGGTGGATCTTGGTTTTCTTTTGATCACCTTCTTCATTTTTACAACCACCATGAATGAAGCGAAAGGGTTGAGTTTGATCGTGCCGGACGAAACGCCGACAAAAGATGTAACGACAGCAGCCGAAAGCAAAACCATCTCCCTCATTTTACAAAACGATGACGTGATCCATTATTATCACGGCCTCGATCAGAAAGGATCGCAATCCACCAATTACTCGATAGCCGGACTTCGTGCAATCATTCAGCAAAAGATCCGCGAAGTAAAGGAGCGCTTTGGCAGCAAGGCTGATGCAATCATCCTGATCAAACCTACGGACGGCGCAAGCTATAGGAACATCGTTACCGTCCTGGATGAAATGCTGATCAATGATGTAAAAAAATATGTGCTGATGGAGCCGTCTGCAGAAGAAAAATCCCTTTAAGAAACGGGAATTTTCCCGTTTCTTAAAGGGATTGAAATTTATTGGCATCATACTTGTGATATTTGAGCAGCGATCACAACAATAAATGTGTCATTACATTACCCCGGTGGAATGACATTTTTATAATAACAGCTTAAACAGAGAAGTATGTATATCCAGAATTTGCAACCGGGCCTTGTAGACAACCTGAGCTATGTTACGGTAATGGCCAATAAGACCGGGCGTCTTATTTTAAAAGTGTTAGATATTGAAGGGCGCATCGCTAAAACGGTTGTGGCCAATATAGACGAAGGCAAACACCAGCTGGAACTGAACATGGGCGACCTGCACAGCGGCCGTTATGTTATGAATGCATTCAGCGGGGATACATTTATTAAATCCATCCGCTTCATAAAACAATAGTCTTTTTTCAATTGGGGGGTATATATGGGTCTCGTCTGTGGGCGGGACCTATCTTTTTTAAATATTGAACACCGATTTCAAATATTGAACACTGAACAAGGGAGGGAATATTGAACACTGAGCAAGGAATTTTGAATGTTG
>JAQBNJ010000529.1 GCA_028288645.1 Sediminibacterium sp. | reverse complement strand
TCCCCAGTTTAATCCTTCACCGGCATCATTCACACCGTGATAGAACAGCGATATGTCGCCCGCCACTGAATTACCTGCTTTGTATACAACACCGGTTCCTACATCACCCACTACCAATCTTGAGTTGATATAACGCATGGCAACACCGATACTCATTTTATCATTGATCAATCTTGAATAACCCGCATCGATCGAGAATTCGCTGGGCTTTACCGTGTTCAGGATATTTCCTGAATAGTCGGTCAACTGGATATTACCAAGGCTGAAATACCTGAGTGAAGTGGACAATGCACTTTGATCATCCAGTTTATAATAAGCTGCAAGGCTTGCGAGGTACACATCTGTAAGGCCCAGATCCTTTAGCCATGGTGTATAGTTCACCGCTATCGCTGAATTCTTTTTGGCAAACGGTATTTTGGCAAGGTTCCAGAAAGGCGCATTGGCATCGGGAGATGTGGCGATGGCCAGGTCACCCATGCCACCCGCGCGTGCATCAGGCGATATCCGCAGGAAAGGAACCGCTGTAGAGACAATATTTATAGAATCGGTCTGTGCCTGTAGGGATCCTGCCAGGCAGATGGCTGCAAACCCTGTAAACATTTTTTTCACGATCGGAGTCATCAAAATTGATTTGATTTAAAATTTAGTTAATACAGCTGTGAGCTATGAGCCGTAAGCTTCGGGCTAAACGCCCAGGCTCACAGCTCACGGCTCATAGCTCGCAGCTTATTTCCATAGAGCATTAATTTACCTCAACCGCTTGCCGGGAAGGAAAAGATTACGAAACCTTTCTCTTTCAGCAGCGGGTTTTATCCCGGTCCGGCGTTTTCACCTTCCGGGGTAATACAATGATATTAAATAAAAACAGTAACGAAAAGAACCATTAAATGAGTAGAGGTCAAACCATTCAGACTTTTTTAGAACAGAATCAGTTGTTGGGTTTTTTCGGTCTTATTGCCACCTGCAACAACTATTACCTTGTAAATATAAATACCTTTTGCCAGTTTTGCGCCTGATTGATCATCACCTTTCCAAATTACCTGGCAGTTCCGGGTTCCACCCGTGTTCAGGAGCTTTCTGATCTGCTTCACCAGGGCCCCCGCCTCATTGTATATATTAATGTTCACATCCAGGTCGGTATTCGGTTGGTTATGCTCAAAGGCAAAAGTGGTTGAAACGCTGAATGGATTGGGGAAATTGCGAACATTGGCTATCTCTATCCTCACCTGTTTTACAACAACGAATTCCAATGTTACTTCGCTGGAATTATTGGCCACATCCCAGGCTTTTATCCGGATCGTATGTTTTCCTTCGGCCAGGGGGGGTAGCTGGAACAATACCTCCCCCTGCTGGTAACTATCCTGGTAAGCCGTATAAAAATCATTCAGTACCAATATATTCCGCTCTACCCCATCAATCACCGCGGTAATATCATGCCCGATCCCGTTTCCGGAGGTGCTGATGCCGGAAGAATCATAGAGTTTTACCAGCAAAACAGGGTTCTCATTTGTTAAACCCCCATTCATGAATTTATCATCATTCAGGTAAGGCTTGATGGTGGGGCCGGTATTGTCTGTAAAAATCCCATTGCCCGTTCCTCCCACGTAAAAAGATGTGTTTACGCCATTAGCATCAGTTACCCCGTTATCAGCATACAAACTGATGCGGCCACGACCGGATTGGTAATTGATATCCTTCGGAACGATGAATGTAAAACTGAATTTACCATCCGCCACTGTTGCATTGCCTTTGTATAATACACTTGACTGCTGATTAAAGCCAGTTACAATGCTTGCGGGATCATTACCCAGCGTTTTTACCACCTGCGATTTATCATATACAGTCGGGTGCACCGTTCCATTAAAATTTGTTACCGGGTTACCTGAACCGTCCGTTACAATCCCGCTAAAAGTATATTTCTGCAGGGCGCGCAAAGTATCCGATCCTGTTATCGGCCCGCCATTGATACCGGTGAGCTGCAGGCGTAATTCGGGGAATGCAAGGCGCATGGCAGGATCGCCCAGCAAAGTGAATTTGCGGTTGTTCAGGATATCGCCGGAGTTGAGTGATGTGAAGTTTTTTGCCTGTCGCACCGACTCGCCTAATGTAAGGTATTGCCCATTAGATAGAGGCTTTAACGCGATCTGCAGGTAGTTATCATTGATCACGCGGTTGCTGAATGCGAATACCAAACGTGTGGTGGTCAATAGAGCGATCGCGCCGTTGGAATTGCCCGTCAGGATCCCCCCACCCAGAGAATTTTTAGCAGGGTCATCATGCGGTGCGAAATCGCAGCTGGCGGTAATGAACAGGGGTAATTTATTGGGATTATTAAAGCGGTTCAATTCTTCCTGCGCAAGAACAGTTTCTTCTGCCAGGCGCTGGTAACTGCCATGCCCGCTATAATTAAAAATAAGCGAGCCATTAAAAACCTGGTTCACTATCGCATCATTCACCGCAGGATACCTAGCGCCCCCACTGCTGCTTACAACCGGGTAGGCATCGAGGTATATCTTGTACTGATTCAATAATGGATTGGAAACATTAGCATCCGCAGAAACAGTTTCTGCATCATTTAAATGCAGGTTCTGGTCCTGGTCATCCGCCACATACACGGATTGATTGCGCCAGGCGCCCAGGCTTGCTTTATCGTGGTAGCGTATGATCTTATCTACCATGGTTTTTGCTTCCGCGATATTCCGTGCAGGTATTCTTCCGATACCGATATCTATATTGCTGTTGGGATTGTTCTGGTTGATATCATCGGCATCATCTAATAGCCCGAAAAAATCATCGGAAGTATAGGATGATAAAGGTTCAAGCGAGTTGATACTTTCATAACCCGGCACCAGGTTGCTGTTGCCGGTGATCCGGTTACGGTAATCATACGAGGCACTCCCAAATAACAAAAGAAATTTGGGGCGTTTAGACACATCGCTTCCTGCCTTATCAAAATACATTTTCACCATGTCGCGCAATGCCGACGGGTCAGGTGAGCCGCCTGAAAATTCCTGGTATACCTGGTCGGTTGTTACCACAACCGTTCTGTATCCATCATGCTGCAAATGAAACTGGGCAAGCCTTTGCGCTTCTGGTAATAAAGAAACACTTGTAACAACAATAAGATCTGCTGTTGTAGAATTATGCAGGTTCTGGTTGCTGATCTTTCCCAATGAAACCGGAATTAAAGCACCCGCAAAAGTAAATGCCGCATACTCTCTCAACCTCGAGGCATTATTGCTGAAATTGGTTTGCAATGCATTTGTTATGGCGTTCATTTTTACGGGCTGCAATGGATCTGTGATCTCCCAAACGGTTAGCGACGAACCATTATTTGCGATCGCATAATTAGCCGTTGCATTCTGGGCCACTGATTGCCAATCGCGGAAAAATAAAGTTGTATTGGCGGTAGTGGAAAGATTTCTCCGTCCATGCAATTCAAACCAGTTCAGCCAGCCTTCCGCACCGCTTGCGGTTGGTGAATAAGTAAAGGATACGCCCAGGGAACTTTGTGTAACAGATGCCGTATTACGTTGGGTTACCCCGGTAGCGAATGCATCCAGGAAAGAGCCGGATACGCCCGGAAGATTTACGGTCTGTACCAGTTGCCCATTGATCCTGGCGGAAAAACTACCTGCGCCACTCACGGCCCGGCTGGCAAAACTGCTTAAAAGGGTAATAGGCTGCCCCGTGATCAATCCCGGCCAGTCGACAGTGAATGAGCGGGTACTATTGCCCCCCAGGTTCATATTAAATTCTTCGCCATACCATTCTTTACCGCTGTTGAGGAGGTTTACAAGGTCATTTTCATAGAAATAGTGCTCATTGTAGCTGTTTACAGTAGTAGTGATCGTTCCCGCAGGTATTTGAAGGGGTATCCGTTTGCCAGTTCCGCCAATCGTGATATAATAAAAGCAGGTATCCGAATACAGGTTCTTTTGGTGCCTGAAAGCCTGGTTGGTGCTGTCTTTCAGCCACTTATGCGGGCCTGGGGCATAAAAGAGAAAATAGTCTGAGCCATTGAAGATCCCATCTCCGCCATCGTTGATCTCGATCGGATTTTCAAAGAGGTCGTCCGGTCTTGCGGTGGCATTATTCTCGTCCAGCATCCCTCCCCCGTTACCATATAATCTGAGGGAAGACGAGCTAAGATTGGTGGTAGTGATGCCCAAAGCCGTTAACATGGCCAGATCCACCTTGTAAATACCCTCCTGTTTGATGCCTATTTTATACCAGTTTCCGTTGAAAAGTACCGAATTAGGGGCATAGTTGCGTTGCGCAACAGCCTGTACGGAACAGGCTGTTATCAGACAAAAAAAAGGTCCCCACCACTTCATATAATAGTAAGATCGTAAATAAATGAGGCAGCAAAAGCGCCCGATCCGGAATCCTGTTTAAAATTAGGCTTTTGCTAACATCAAAGGAGCCCGCGGGATTAGCAGAAATCTTCTATATTCGCATAGACTAATACAAATATCTGGAGAAAACTCTACTTCACATTCAATCCAATACGATGCATTTATTGAAAACGACCAGGAATTTTGTATTTCTTCTGGCAGTGGCCGGCTCTGTAGCCTCTTGTAGTGTATTCAAGAAAAAGAAAGAAAAATCTACCGCTACCGGCTGGAACTATAATGATAGAGACCAGGGCAATTTTACTGTTGCCAAACCTAAAGATGTAGCCACGGCACCGGGGCTCGTTTTTGTACAGGGTGGTACTTTCACTATGGGCGCCGCGCAGGAAGATGTAATGGGCGACTGGAACAATATCCCGCGCCGTGTTACGATCAACTCTTTCTTTATTGATAAGACAGAAGTAGCCAACGTGCATTACAAAGAATATTTGTATTGGCTCGAAAATGTATTCGGGCAAGCCGGTATGGATTCAGTTGTTGACCAGGCAAAACCTGATACACTCGTATGGAGAAGTGAGCTCGCGTTCAATGAGCCGTATGTAGAATATTATTTCCGCCACCCTTCTTATAATTATTATCCGGTAGTAGGTGTTAGCTGGAAACAGGCAACTGAATATTGTATCTGGCGTACAGACCGTGTTAACGAAATTGAACTGATGAAAAAAGGTTTTCTTGATCCAAGAAACCAGATCAAAAAAGAATTGAACGGAGCGGGCCAGGAAAACTTCAATACAAAAGCTTACCTGATGGGAGAATACCAGGCAACACCTGGCCAGAAAGCTACTTCCAGGAACAATCCGTTAAAGGATGCGCAGGGAAGACCGAGGACCACTGTAAAGCTTGAAGATGGTATGACCTTTGGCGATTACCGCCTTCCAACAGAAGCTGAGTGGGAATATGCAGCATACGGATACATCATGCAGAACCCGCAGAAAAAAACAAAAAAAGGAACACGTGGCGAGGAAGTGATCTCGAACAAACAGATCTATGCATGGAAAAATGATGGCTTTGACAATCTGCGTTACACCAAGAAAAGCGCTTTCCAGGGAGCTTTCTTAGCGAACTTTAAACGTGGTTCGGGTGATAACATGGGAGTAGCCGGTGGATTGAATGATAATGCGGCGATCCCTGCGGAAGTAACTTCGTTTATTCCGAATGGTTTTGGCATCTATAATATGAGCGGAAACGTGAATGAGTGGGTGGCTGATGTATATCGCCCGATCACCACCGCCGGTGATGATGATTTCAACCCATATCGTGGTAACGTTTTCCAGAAAGTTGATGTGACAGGTGGTGCAGGAAACCTGAGAGATGAGAAGGGCCGTATCAAAATGGTTCCTGAAGAAGATTCAGCTTTGCGTAACAGGAGAAATTACCAGAAATCATACGCAGTCAATTACCTGGATGGTGATTCTACAAGTAATGTTTTTTATGGTTACGGTGTAACCACGCTCATCTCCGATAAATCAAAAGTTTATAAAGGTGGAAGCTGGAACGACAGGGCCTATTGGTTAGCTCCCGGTGCTCGTCGTTTTCTTGAAGAGGACCTGAGCACAAGCACGTTGGGTTTCCGTTGCGCCATGAGTCATTTTGGTGCTGCAGAATCCACATCGCGCAAAGCGCAAAATGGTACTTTCTTCCCTGCGCGCCGTAACAAACGATAAAGGAAAAGGTAGAAATACAGCAAAAGAGCCATCCCTGAATAAGGGGTGGTTTTTTATTTGAAGAAACACGAATTAAGAAACCGAAGAACACGAATTAAGAACACGAATTACACGAATTAAGAACACGAATTACACGAATTGGGCCGCGAACTGGGGTTGGTCGCGATAGTATCGAAACTAATATTAGTTTGATTCGTATCTATTTAATTCGTGCTAAATTCGTGTAATTCGTTTCCTCTAATTCGTGTTTTTAAATTCGTGTTTATTTAATTCGCACGCTAAATAAATCAATCGTGAGTATCCAGGAACTATATAAGTTATTCATCCAGCACCCATCTGTTCAAACCGATACGCGGAAAATAAAGCAGGGTGACATTTTCTTTGCATTAAAGGGTCCTAATTTCAATGGTAACCGTTTTGCTTTGCAGGCATTGGAAACGGGTGCGGCCTACGCAGTTGTTGATGAAGAGATCGCCGGTGGCAACGCACAAATCATTACTGTAACAGACACGCTCGAAACATTGCAGGCGCTCGCAAAATATCACCGGGAACAATTTACAATTCCTTTTATCGCCATTACAGGAAGCAATGGCAAAACAACCAGCAAGGAGCTGATCTTTGCAGTACTCTCCTCACATTATAAAACATATACAACACAGGGCAACCTGAATAACCATATTGGTGTGCCATTGACATTGTTAAGTGTTAAAGCCGATGCTGAAGTGGCGGTGATTGAAATGGGTGCGAATCACCAGAAAGAAATAGAAGGGTATTGTGTGTATACACAACCTACGCATGGTGTGATCACCAATGCAGGCAAAGCGCACCTGGAAGGTTTTGGGGGCATAGAAGGTGTTCGGAAAGGCAAGGCAGAGTTATACGATTACCTGGGTGCGCATGATGGGACAGCTTTTATTTTTGATGATTATGATTATCTATGGGGTATGGCTAAACAGGTGCAACATTTTGTTCCATATAGTACACCTGGATTAAAAGGAATTGTACAGGGAAAAATTATTTCCAGCGAACCTTTTCTGCTCGTTGCGATTACGAATGGCCTGAAAGAAAACCTCACAATACAAACACAGCTGGTGGGTGATTACAATCTTCCGAATGTTTTATGTGCCGTTGCGATCGGAAAATATTTTAATGTACCGGACGAAAAGATCAAAGTGGCGATTGAAAATTATACACCTTCCAACAGCCGTTCTCAGTTACTACATAAGGATAGCAACACCATCATCCTCGATGCGTACAATGCGAACCCCACCAGCATGAAAGCAGCAATCGAAAATTTTGCGCATCTACATGCCCCTAAAAAAATATTAATGCTTGGCGGGATGATGGAACTCGGTGCAGAAAGTATTGGGGAACATGAAAACATCATTTCTCTCATAAAAAAATACCAATGGCAGGATGTAGTACTGGTTGGCGGCGATTTTGCAAAGATCGATCACGGCTTTACTTTCTTTCCTGATTCATTGAAGGCGAAAGAATGGTTTGCGCACCAGGGTTTTGAGCATACGCATTTTCTTATTAAAGGATCACGGAGTATGCAGATGGAAAGAATTCTTGAATAACGGAGATCAAAACCGTGCCTCTGTGCCTACGTGTGCAAATTATTTTTTCTCACACGGAGGCACAGAGGCACGGTTTGGTTC
>JAQBNJ010000520.1 GCA_028288645.1 Sediminibacterium sp. | reverse complement strand
AGGTAGATCGTGATTGTTTCCGCTTAATCACGAGTCCGTATCTGTATTTTCATTTTGGATTCTTGTATGGCAAATCTTTGCGCCTTTGCTCCTTCGCGCCTTTGCGTGAAATCCTCCGAACTTAGGCGGCCTCCATCCCCACATCCTTCACATTCCCTGTTCTCTTCAATACCCCCCAATGCTGCAACTCGCCCTTAATCGCGCGTTTGTAGGACCGGAAGAGGACGATCAGCATGAGCCAGCGATAGATGAGGCGCTGGGGTATAAGCCAGATGAGTTTCCAGGGTTTTTCGCGCTCAAAGAAGAAGGCGACTCCGGCGATCATCGCATCGAAGATCAGGAAAACAAGATAGTACATACCGATCTTGCCGCGGTTCTCGGAAAACAAACCAAGTATCATCAACACATCACCGATCGGGCTGAAGAACGGGATGATATATTTGAACAATAAAATATCGGGCAAAGCGATCCATCCCAAACCTTTGCTACCTTTTTTGAATAAAGCATCCTTGTGTTTCCAGAAGGTCTGCATCACACCAAATGTCCAGCGGCGGCGTTGTTTGAAGAATTGTTTTAAGGTTTCGGGCGCTTCTGTATAGGCATATGCTTTGGGTTCATTAGCCACAATATATCCTACGCGTAAAATGCGGATAGTGATATCGCAGTCTTCGGCGAGAGTATCGGTGGTGAATCCGCCAGCCTCTATCACAACATTTTTTCTGAATGCACCGATCGCACCTGGAACAACCGTAATGGCATTCGGATAAGCAAAACCTTTCCTGTCGAAATTCTGGCTGATGGTGTATTCAATACTTTGCCATCTTGTGAGCCAGTTCACTTCATTACCCACTTTTACCATGCCGGCTACAGCGCCCACATTTTTATCGGAGAAATTTTTCATGAGTTCTCTTACGGCATCGGGTAAGAGTTTGGTATCGGCATCTATACAAACTACGAATTCGGCATCGGTTTGTTCAATACCATAATTCAGGGCCGATGATTTTCCGCCATTGGATTTGGTGAATACTTTTACTTTGGGATGGAACTCGAATGCCGTGAATACTTTTTGATAGGTATGATCCGTACTTCCGTCATCCACAAAAATGATATTGAAATTCGGATAGTCGCAGCGTAATAGATTTTCTAATGAACTTACAGCGTTCACTTCTTCGTTAAATGCAGGAACAATGATGGAAACAGGTGGGTAACCATCGAGGTCTTTTTTATTCAGCAGCTCTTCTTTTTGTTTTTGTTTGAAAGCAAAGAAACCCAGCACAAAAATTCTTATCGCGCCCAATATCATGAACACTAAGAACAGTGCATACAATAAATGACTGATCACATAACCTGATGCTGCAACAAAATAATTAAAGTTCAATAAAGCATAGCCCATGCCTTTGTCTACCGGGGGCATCATGTCTTCCGGCTTTTTATGTAAGAGACTGGCAACGGTAATGAATTCAAACCCTTTGGCACGGAAATAACGGATGATCTTCCCGGTAGCTTCTACGGTGGCACTTCTATCGCCGCCGGCATCGTGCAATAAAATGATGTTGAACGTATCAACATGTTTTACATGATCCTCATAAATACTGATTACGCGGTTCAGGATACTGTCTCCATTCAGTTCGGGAATATCCGCTTTCTGCCAGTCTTCGGGGTCGATGCCTTCTCCTATCGTAATATAATTTCTGGTGCGGCTCAATGCAACAGGAACCATTTCTTCCGCTTTCTCGGGATCACTGTCTGCATTATATGGCGCGCGGAACATGATGGTACTTCTTCCAATCAAACATTCGATCAGCAAACGCGTGGCATCAATTTCAAGCAGTGCCCGTTTCCTGCTTACTTCGGCCATATTGGGATGGGTGAATGTATGGTTGCCGATCTCATGCCCTTCCCTGAAAATTCTTTTTACGAGCGGAATATTATTTTCAGCTTCTATTCCAACGAGAAAAAAAGTGGCGGGCACCTTATAATAAGCAAGTGTATCTAAGATCTGTTTGGTGTAAACCGGGTCGGGACCATCATCATACGTGAGCACTAATTTTTTATCAGTGCGTTTGCCATATCTTCTGATTACATATGCAGATGGAAGTTTATCATAATCCTGCTCACTGATCAGCATATCCGTGCTATCCAATTCAGTGGTGATATGTCCATCCGATGGTGTGGCCATCAGGTCCAGCACTTCACCATCGCCGATAAAATCGGGTGTGATCATGCTTTCCACCTTATCAAATTCTTTGAAGTTGAATTTTTGTAAGGCATCTTTCGTCATAGAGAGATGATAGAAATCCCAGAGCCTGTTGTCTTCGCTGCCCAATCTCCATATGGCTGTTCCCGCCAATCCATACTCTGTTGCAAAACGCATGGTGTTGAAATTGGTGGCGGCATCGGTAAAATATACATCGTGAATTTTATCATCACCATCGTAATATTTATAGTGCAGGTTATAAGTATTATTATCAAACTTTACCTGTCCATCACTTTGGCTGGCAACGGTTAATGCTTCCTGGTAACTATAGGTAAGGGTGGTATCATGCCCCCAGTCATAACCATACGCGGCAAGGTTGAGAACGATCTTGGCAGGTGGAATTTTTGCGGCGAGTTTATTTACGGCAGACTGGATCCATTTCTGACTGCAGATAGGGCCCGGCCTGGTGCTTTCCGAATACTGGTCATACGCCATCAGGAAAACATAATCATTGTATCTTGATAGTTCCGTGTAGTTATAATCGTTGTTAAAGGGAGAAACATTTTGCGTTACAAGAAAGCCTTTGCTATGCAGTGCTTCATAAATATTCTTTTGAAATTCGATCAGTGTGGCATCGGTGCTTTCGTCCATCTCTTCAAAATCCACATTGATACCTGCAAAATCATATTTCTGTAAAAGACGGACTACATCATCGATCAGCCGTTTTGATTTTTTTGGATCAGCGAAGATCCGGTGCAAAGCAGCGCCATTGAATTTTGAATTGAAATTATTCGACAACATCGGCATTACTCTCACACCCGATGCTTTGATCAGGTCGAAAGCACGCGTGTCTTTATCCATGGTGGTAAACAAAGTATCTGCAGTTGGGTCGATAAAGAACCATTCGGGTAGAACCAGGTTGATCTTAGAAATATTTTTCCGGAGAGAGAAAAAAGACTGCGCATCCCATGCCACATAAAATGCGGCGCGGATACCCAGGGTATCGCTGAACAGGGTTGAATTGGAAAGATTGAGAATATTATTGTTCTGGCCGGTTCCTTTTCCTTTGGCCCACCTGTCTTCTATCAGTTTACGGAAGCCGCGGTACTTATTTCCCAGTTCGCTGGCGCGATAGTTTGGCTGGTCCTCCGTTAATACTTTTTTGATCGCCTTACCTTCCAGTGGGATCTCGGGATTCTCCATGCTGGAAATGGTGATGCCGATGACCACCACCACCAATACGAACAAAACCCCCAATACGCGAAACCCCCATTTTACACGCTGCCAGCGGGAAGGGTTGTTGGTGTGGAAGATCTGGGGAGGCATTGGGGTTAATTAATAATTAATAGTTAGTAGTTAGTAGTTAATAGTTAATAATTGGGCCACTGTTTAATTGAACTGCCTGTAAAAATAGAAAAGAAATTGCTCATACTAGCGAAGGGTTTGAATAGCGGGCGAATTGCTGAATTTTTAACAACGCTCAAAAAAATAAGGCTGCCTGAACAGCAGCCTTATTCTTATGCTTTGAAGAATTATTAATTCTTAACTATTAATTATTAATTGATCTCTCAGCCCTCAAACGTGCTATAGAAATATGGTGTCTTTGCTTCGAACTCGGCGCTGCAGGTGTCTACCATTTTGTATACCCGGGTAATGCCAAGGGCCTTGCGTTTTTCGTAGACCTCATCTTCTGTGCAATCGCCGTGTAAAATTTTGGCGATCTGTAAATCTCCGAAACCATTCTTCTTGGCTTCTTTGAGAAGATCTGCGGGTATGGAATCGAGGGAATGTTTGGCGATATCTTTTTCCATATTGCAGATGATCTGGATCTGGTAAATGAACCAGCGGTCGATACGTGTTGCCTGTGCGATGGATTTAACCGTGGAGCCCTGCATCAATGCATCCTTGATGCGGAAGATGCGATCCCATTTTGGTGTTTTGATGTATTCAACAAGCTCCTCGCTCTTCATTAAGCTCTTGCCGTAATAACCAAGGCCGATCGCTTCATTCTCCAAACTCTGACAGGCTTTCTGGATGGCTTCGGTAAAGCTTCTGCCGATGGCCATTACTTCACCCACACTTTTCATTTGCAGGCCGAGCGTATCGTTGGCGCCTTTGAATTTATCAAAATTCCAGCGGGGTACTTTTACGATCACATAATCCAGTGCCGGTTCAAAATAAGCGGAAGTGGTGCCGGTGATCTGGTTCTTCAACTCATCCAGCGAATAACCGATAGCCAGTTTTGCAGCGATCTTGGCAATCGGGTAACCTGTTGCTTTTGATGCGAGTGCCGAAGAACGGCTCACGCGCGGATTGATCTCTACTGCGATCAGTTCTTCTGTTTCGGGATTCTGTGCAAACTGTACATTACATCCCCCCGAAAAATTACCGAGTGAGCGCATCATCAGGATGGCTTTGTTGCGCATGTCCTGGAAGGAAGTATCACTTAAGGTCATCGCAGGCGCAACGGTAATCGAATCACCGGTATGCACGCCCATCGGGTCAACATTTTCAACGGTACAGATGATTACCACGTTATCGTTCTGGTCCCTTAATAGTTCAAGTTCAAATTCCTTCCATCCGAGTACGGCTTTTTCAACCAGTACTTCGTGAATGGGCGAGGCTTTCAGGCCCCTGTCTAAAGCTGCATCAAGATCATCTTTGCTGTGCACAAAACCGCCACCTGTTCCACCGAGTGTGAAAGATGGACGGATCACCAATGGAAATCCTATCTCCTGCGCAAATTCTTTTCCTTCCAAAAAACTGTTGGCCACACGGCTCGGTGCTACGGCGATGCCTATTTTCACCATTAACTGGCGGAATTTTTCCCTGTCTTCAGCGGTATCTATCGCGGCTACATCCACACCGATCAGGCGGCAATTGTATTTTTCCCAGATGCCCAGTTCTTCCGCTTCCTTGCAAAGGTTCAGCGCGGTTTGTCCGCCCATGGTTGGCAGAACGGCATCTATTTTATTTTCTTCTAATATCTGTTCAATGCTTTCTACCGTTAAAGGCAGCAGGTATACGCGGTCGGCCATCATGGGGTCGGTCATAATGGTGGCCGGGTTACTATTAATAAGTATCACTTCAATACCTTCTTCGCGCAGGCTTCGTGCGGCCTGGGAACCTGAGTAGTCGAATTCGCAGGCCTGGCCGATAATGATGGGGCCGGAGCCGATAATAAGGACGGATTTTATGGAGTGGTCTCTTGGCATGGTTGCAAAAAAATAAATTGTGCAAATGTAAGGCTGATGAAGGATAACAGTTGTTATTTTTTGACCGGAGAGCGTCAAAACTGAACAAAAAAGACCAAATAGAGTTATCATTACATATTCAACACGTAAATAAACAACATGGCAGTATTAAAAGAAGGTAGTAAAGCGCCCGTTTTCAAGGCGCTGGATCAGAACGGGAAGCCGATTTCCCTGGCCGATTTCAAAGGCAAAAAAGTAGTCTTATATTTTTACCCGCACGATGATACCCCAACCTGTACCATCCAGGCCTGCAACCTGAGGGATAATTACAGCCTTTTGCAGAAAAAGGGTTACCAGGTAATTGGTGTGAGCACGGATGATGTAAAGAGCCACAAAAAATTTGAAAAGAAGTTCGACCTGCCCTTTCCGCTGGTAGCTGATGAGGACAAAAAGATCGTTGACAAATACAATTTATGGGGATTAAAGACATTAATGGGACATACGTATATGGGCACCACCCGTACTACTTTCTTAATTGATGAAACGGGTAAGATCGTTAAGATCATTGATAAGCCGGTGAGTAAGAACCATACGGAAGAGATATTGGAAGCGTGGGCGAGCGTGTAGGAGTTTCACGCACCCGCTCGCCTGAGCTTAGCGGGCGGGAAGGCGCAAAATAGCAAAGCCGCAAAGATAATTTCTTGGCGGCTTTTTTGTTGCCGTTGGTGTGTCCTCACACCAACATCATTTGGTATAATAGTTGAAACAATTTTATTCGCATAGGCTACTTATGCCAATTAGACTTTACAAATGCCCGGGTGTGATTGTGAGGACACAATCACGGCGGTCACGCCGTTGATGTGTCCTCACATCAATAGTGCATTGTAAGACGGATGCATTTTTAGAGTCTTATTGGTATTATAAATGCGAACAGGAAAATGGTGCAGGCGATTGTGGGGACACAATCGCGGCTGCAAATAAAAGAAGCTGCCTTATTCAGACAGCTTCCCTGTTAAAGAAAATATGGTGAGTACAACTTTTGGAAAGTTTATTTCTTCGTCTCTAACAATTTAAAGAATTGATCAAGCTGCGGTAAGATAACGATACGCGTTCTGCGGTTGGCAGCGCGGTTGTCGGCAGTGTTGTTGTCGGTTATAGGAAGGTACTGGCTGCGGCCCGCGGCTGTCATGCGTTTGGGATCCAGGCCGTAAGTATCCTGTAATATGCGGACCACGGTGGTAGCTCGTTTTACACTGAGGTCCCAGTTATCCTGTATTCCTGCACTTTTCATGGGTATAGAATCTGTATGCCCTTCCACCATAAACTCGATCTCAGGTTGCGCGTTCAATACTTTGGCCACTTTGCCCAATACTTCTTTCGCACGCTCGGTCACATCGTAGCTGCCGCTTTTGAACAGGAGTTTATCAGAGATATCTACATACACAACCCCTTTGTCTACTTTGATGTTAACGTCTTTATCATCCAGGTTGCCGAGGGCGCCTTTGAGGTTCATCACCAGGGCCATGTTCAATGAATCTTTGCGTGCGATGGAACCCTGCAGATCCCTGATATAAAGATCTTTTGAACCGATATTTTCCAGGGACTTCCTGATGCTTTCTGCCTGTGAACCGGTTACAACAGACAGGTCCTTTAACTGGTTCAGCACCGTATTGTTATTTGATTTCAGGAAATCGATCGTTTTGTTGAGGTCGGCGATCTGTGCTTCCAGGGTTGTTTTCTGGTTGTTCAGGCCCGCCGTTACGGTATTGTCTTTATCTACCTGGTTATTGCATCTTTTTAATTCATCCTGTATGTCGCGATATTTTTGTTGTAACGCAAGATAATTGCCGCTGAGTTCCGCGTATTTAGCTTTTTCCGCATCGAGTTTCTTCACGCTTACACAGGAAGACATTGCCAGTGAAACTGCGGCAACCAGTAAATAGATCCTTGATCTCATAATCGTTGAAAGTTATGGTGATACAAATTGCCCCCTAAGAACGTAAAAAGGGGTTCTCAAATTGTGATGGTGTTTGCTGTGGGCAAAATAAATGCTAAAAGGGAGGGGATCGAGGTGAAGTTTTCAACAATTTGCCGCGCCCTTCAGGGCGTGGATATCGAGCAAAAAGCTCTCTACTAAACAGGAGCTTTAGCTCCCGGTGTTACACGAGGGGCGAAAGCCCCGATAACTTTATAGACAACTATTTTTTATCCACGCCCTAAAGGACGCGGCAAGAGGACGCGGCAAATCAGACAAAAACAATAGTATCATGCATTTTTATCCAGCTTTCATATTTGTCGCCAAACGCAGCATCGATCATTTTTCGTTTGATCTTTAATGTAGGCGTAAGGAGTCCATTGGCAATGGTCCACTCATCGGGTAAGATGATGAGTTTTGATAAGTGTTCATGCTGCTCAAGGGTTTTATTCACAGCTGACAATACTTCTTTTAATTCTTGTGTGTGTGTTTCGGTGTTCAGCTGTTTGGCGCTTTCTGATAAATTGCACAAACCGATAGCGCTCGACATGCCCGATCCTACCACGCAAACCTGCGCAATTAACGGGCTCTGCAGGATCTTGCTTTCAATAGTGGCGGGCATAATGTATTTGCCCTTGCTGGTTTTGAACTGGTCCTTGATGCGGCCGGTGATGGTGAGGTAACCGTCTGTATCTATCGATCCTTCATCGCCGGTGCGCAGATAGCCATCTTCAAAACATTCGGCGCTGAGTGCAGGCTCTTTATAATAACCCGACATAGATGCATCACTTTTTACCTGTACTTCATTGTCTTTGCCTAAACGTACTTCCACACCCTCATAAGGCTGGCCAACCGTGCCAAACCGAACGGCGTTTCTGCGGTTGGAATGAGAGAGCGCCACATTTTCCGTCATACCATAGGCTTCCTGTATGATCAATCCTAAACGTGCATACCATTTCAATAAAGCGGGATTGATAGGAGATGCGCCGGTAAAAACAAATTTTGCATTGCCCAACCCCAGTTTCTTTTTAATGGTTTTTTTGATGAGCCATGAAACGATCGGGATCGATAATAAAGTATCCAATTTTTTCTGCGGCATTTTCTTCAAAAGCCCCTCCTGTATCTTTTCCCAGATCCTTGGCACGGCAAGAAATACGGTTGGATTGGTATGGGCGAGATTCTTCGCGAAGGTTTCCATCGATTCCACAAAATAAACCGTACTGCCGGTGAAGATGGTGCCACATTCTACCAGCATACGTTCTGCTACATGGCATAAAGGGAGATAGGAAAAGAAGATCTCTTCTTTGATATCAGGATAGCTGTTAAGGAATGTATTTACCGCAAAACCCATCGCGTGAAAACTATGCATTACGCCTTTCGGCTGGCCGGTAGTGCCGGATGTATATACAATGCACGACAGGGACATCGGATCGATCTCCGGTTTGCCGCTGATGCCATTTACATCTTTGATCAGTTCATTCCAGCTCAGGCAATCTTTATTTGGATAGAACGGGAAGCTGATGCGTGTTAAATTATCCGGAACGCCTTTTCGCAATTCATCTGGGTTATCGAGTTTGCCGATAAAGATGGCTTTGCTTTCGCTATGGTCAATGATCTCCTGCAATGCTTCCGGTGTAACGTTTGGGTATAAGGGTACGGATATGCACCCTGCCATAGCAATGGCGAGATCGGCCATGATCCAGTGCGCGCAGTTCTTACTGAGTATGGCCACCTTATCATTTTTGCCCAGGCCCATGTTTTGCAGAACCGCGACCATGCGTCTTACTTCATTCCCGGCCTGCTGCCAGGTGAATGTTTGGTAAACGCCTTTTACCGGCTCGGCTAAAAATAGTTTTCCTGGCCGCGATGATTCGAACTCGCAAAATTTATCAACGATGGTTGGAACGGGTTGACTCATATCAAAAAAATTAAGCAGGGTGGGTTAAAAGATGCGCCATGCCCTGTTCAGGTTTTTTTCCTTTGATGGGGGCATAGAATTGATAGATATGTTGGAGGTCGGCAGCTTCATCACCGGTTGTAAAAAATGGTTCGGAAAACGAAGCCTGCTTCTTTTCAAAATCGAGCCCGGTCATTACGATCGGCACCGCTGCTTTTTCAGCAATGTAATAAAACCCGGTTCGTAAACGGTCTACTTTTTTGCGGGTTCCTTCGGGAGATAAGACCAATGTGAATGAATCGTGCGAGTTAAAAAGGTTCACTACCTGGTCAACCATATTGTGTTTTTCCGATCGTTCAACCGGGAAGCCACCAAGCTTCCGGAAAATAAATCCAAACGGGCCTTTGAACAGTTCGGCCTTGCCGAGAAACTTAGCGTGGTTTAACCTGAGCTTGCTGCGCCAGGCCACACCGATAATAAAATCCCAGCTGCTGGTATGTGGCCCTACAATGACCACACATTTTTTCAAATGATAAGGAAATGAGCCCTTCAGGGTCCAGCCGGTGAGGCGCAGGTAAAGGCTCCAGAGCAGTCTCATGGGCAGCAATAGTTTATAACAAGATAATAATTATTAGCGGTCGGGGCGCCAAAGCGATCTGGACGCTACCACCTTAATTTTATCGAACTAATAAGCAATTTTCTAAATCGAAACAGCGTTATAGGGTTAAATCAAACGATCATGGCCTCTTTCAGAAGTTTTGTTGCCAGTGAATTAATGTCCATCAAACAGAATATTGCAGCGGTCCGTAATATGATTCCGAACAATATCAAGCTGAAACCAAGCGAACGACGGAGCATGTTCAAGCTGAACACCAAGCGCCATGAGTTTGTGGAGAAAGCTGTTCAGTTCATGCGCAAGAACCCCAATACCGTGCCATCGTTTGTGGATGTGATGGAATGTAATAATTATGTTCACCTCTATGCCCAATACACCGAATTGATAGATGAGCTGGAATCTGTAAAGACCAAACTGGAAGATGCCAAACTGGTGATCGGGAATGAGATATTGAAACAGACGCGTGCTTATTTTCAGAATTCAAAGAATGCTTCTGAATCCGGTAATGAATTGCTGGGCAAGATCTATAAAGAGTTGAAGCCGCATTATGCGGTAGGAAGGAATAGTAAGAAGACAGAAGAATAAATAGAATTTAAGATGTTTAGTGCTTCTTAAGCATATCGATGATAATATCCTCCGCTTTCTGCACGATAAAGAATAGCAACAGGATTACCACCAAACCCTTTACGGCTGTTAGCCACCAGTTAGCGTTCTTGAAAAAACTCGTAAAGGTTATCACGCTGTATATCGAGATGAGCGGGAGTTCTACATAAGCCGTGTCCAGATCGTACCAGATGAATTTCAGGAACCCGATGGGAATCACCAGTAATAGGATGAAAGAAAAAGAGTATAACTGCGATACGGTTATCTCTGCAAAATTATATTTCCCCTTAAGAAAAAACAACCATGTCAGCGCCGACATCAATGGCACCAGCACGAGATACAAAAACAGTTGGTACTGGTGAAAATAATCCGCGTCAGCAAATGTATTTCTATGAAAATATTTCGCGAGCATCTCAAAAATGAAATACCGCGCTATCGCGTTAATCGAGATACAGATAAAAAATAGGGAGAAAGGTTTCTGATGCATTGACCTTTTCCCTTCCACATATTCCCTCTGCATCGTTCCTGGTGCAATAATCAGTTGCTTTACGGTATAGCCAAATCCTTTTTCAAGATGCGTAAAGAAATGAAAAACATCATGCAGCAGGCTCTTAAACGAAATGCGTTTGGTTGCATAAGCCTGCCCGCAATGATTGCAAAACTTTCCTGTTCCATGGTTGCCACAGGATTTACAGGTTTGAAGATGGGCGGTTGACGAACTCATTGCATATATTCTTCCTCTAACTTATGATTTTAAAATAAGCCGGGTAAAATAATTTTCTTACTTAACCTTTCCTTTTGTCGTATACCACTGTGAACGCCATTTTGTACCGATCATTGGCAGGAGCCGCTTACCAACCAGGTCGCAGTCGGGCTAAAAGAAGCATTACAATCAGAAGATGTTGCTGCAATCATAGATGCTTCGCATCTTTGTGTTGCCTCGCGAGGAATTAACGAGACAACCGTGCTATTGTCATGGCCGGTTAATCAGGAAGTTTTCCTGATGAAAAAACGAAAGCTGAATTTTTTTTCAATGATAAGCCTTGATAAATAAACCTTAAAATGTAACTATGGCTAACCTCGTAAAAATAAGAACGATCCAAAAGATAACACATGATGTTTTACAAATTGTTACAGACAAACCTGCTGATCATACATTCAATCCCGGCCAGGCTACCGATGTATCGATCAATAAAAAAGGATGGGAGAAAGAAATAAGGCCATTTACATTTACTGCGTTGCCAACAGATGATCATATCGAGTTTACCATTAAAACATATCCTCTGCGTAATGGTGTTACCAACCAGCTTTTACAACTTTTGCCTGGCGATGAGTTGATCCTGGGCGATGTGTTTGGTGATATTTCTTACAAGGGAGAAGGGATCTTTATTGCGGGAGGCGCGGGCATAACACCGTTTATCGCCATACTCCGGTATTTGCGATCACAAAATGCGGTTGCCAATAATAAACTGGTATTTGCCAATAAAACAAGGGCCGATATCATTCATGAAAAAGAACTAAGCGAATTGTTGGGGGCTGGTTTCATTAACGTTCTGTCTGATGAACAGGTTAGCGGCTATGAACATGGATATATTACAGAAGCACTTCTTAAAAAGAGTATTTCGGGGGA
>JAQBNJ010000510.1 GCA_028288645.1 Sediminibacterium sp. | reverse complement strand
CACCCGGTGATCGAAAGAAATTTACCTGCGGGTGAAACCTACATTTCGAACGATATTATCCTGAATCCAAACGAACAGCAGGTAATTATTTTAACAGGTCCGAACATGAGCGGTAAGAGCGCGATATTAAGACAAACCGCGCTCATCACTTTAATGGCGCATATGGGAAGTTTTGTTCCTGCAAGCGCTGCGCGGGTTCCGTTAACAGATAAAATATTTACACGTGTTGGTGCAAGCGATAACCTCAGCGGTGGCGAATCTACTTTTATGGTGGAGATGAATGAAACAGCCAGCATCATCAACAATATCTCGCAACGCAGTTTGATATTACTGGATGAGATCGGAAGAGGCACTTCAACCTACGATGGCATTTCCATTGCATGGAGTATTGTTGAATATCTCCACTCCTCTCCTGCTGCTCCCAAAACTTTATTTGCCACGCACTATCATGAGTTGAATGAACTCGAAGAGAAATTACCACGCGTGCAGAATTTTCATGTGACGAATAAAGAGGTGGGCAATAAGATTATTTTCTTACGCAAACTGGCACGCGGCGGCAGCACGCATAGTTTTGGTATTCATGTGGCAAAGATGGCAGGGATGCCGCCTACATTAATCGACAGGGCCAACGAGATATTAAAGCAACTCGAAGAAAGATCCGGGCAGGACGCCGATACCGGTCGGGACGCTCAAAGCGGCCTGAACGGTAACAGCGGGTTTCAGAATGCGAGTAGCGCTCAGGCCGCTTCAAGCGTCCCGACCGCGGATGCGAATCTTGCCAGGAACATCAAAAAATTATCCACTCCCCAAATGCAACTTTCTATTTTTGATGCACACTCGCAAACTTTTGATGAGATGCGGAAGATGCTTACCGAAATGGATATTAACCGGTTGACGCCTGTGGAAGCTTTGATGAAATTGAATGAGATAAAGGGGTTGCTGAAATAATGAACTATAATTTTCCTCTACAATGAAACAACACATCGCCCACTTTGCCTTAGTTGTTAACGATTACGATGATGCCATCGAATTCTATACCCAAAAACTCCGCTTCAATTTAATTGAAGACACAGTATTGAGTGAAACAAAGCGTTGGGTATTGATTGCACCGAAAGGTTCTATCGAATGTTGTATACTATTGGCCAAAGCAGCAAACGAAGAACAGAAAAGCCGTGTAGGCAACCAAACCGGCGGGCGGGTTTTCATGTTTTTATATACAGATGATTTCTGGAGAGACTATCATGCAATGGTTGCCAACAAAATAAAATTCATCCGCGGGCCACAGGAAGAAGAATATGGAACGGTTGCTGTTTTCGAGGACCTGTACGGAAATCTTTGGGATTTGTTACAACGAAAAAATTGATACTATTGATTTGCGCCCCCCTTACGTCGTGAAGAAAAGCTGGAACGCAAGGGCCGCGAAGAACCGCAAGGGACGCAGGGAATTCCTTGCGTCCCTTGCGAAACCATTGCGGTCTTTGCGTTCCAGCTTTTCATCCCAAAATACAGGCGTTAAGTAATATATAGTAAGCCCTGTTATAAAATCACACCTTAATCCAAAACTTCAGCAGGTTATCATCCGTTGAACCCACTTCATGATAACCCGGCGGGATCTCATCTTCCGTACTATGAAAAGTAGTGAGCCTTGTGCCTGCGGGCTTTTTATCCAATTGTTTATATACGCACCGGTTATACGCACTGTATAATTCTTTTGAATACGCCAGGCTATTGTCTATTTTATATTCATCATTTATATTCTCATAAAATGCATTGAAAAAATAAAAATGATCGTAATGATTGAAATCAATTCCGGTTATGTTGCCATGGATAAAAAAAACATTTTGCAAACCGGTGGTGATTCTTGCAGTTTCTGCGTACGTTACCAGGTACTCTCTTTGTTCAACTCCATAAAAAAAAGCATTGGGTTGATAAGCAGCTGCAGCCAGGCAAAACTTTCCTGCGCCGCTGCCGATGTCTAATATTTTTGCATCTTTTTCTGCGGCAAGAAATTCAGCGGCTTTGCGGGCAATGTATAAGGGTGTCCAATGCATACTGGCCTGTGCAAGCACAGCATCGGGATACAATTTATGAAACTGCAGATCGGAAGCAAGCCATTGGTTCATGTTGCAAAGTTAATGACTGCATCTACAGGTACGACAACCACCAATGCGTATGCGTAGCCTTGTATTTGCTGTACCATTTGCAAAGCGGGTATAAGCCTGCCACGATCGCGATCCAGATCAGGTAAACGATCCCCAGCGAATAGCCGAATTCATTGGGACGGAACAGCATCATTCCGCCTGCTGCCTGGTCCATGGTATGCCCTGTTGCAAAGAACACGATCATGCAGAGAAAATGGATCACAAAAAAATGGAGCAGGTAATAGAACATGGGAACGCGGCCATAGATCACGATCACATCCGCCCATTTGGCTTTTACTTTTTCTAACGATGCCAGAACGATCAATGCGGGACCGATGGTCATGCAGAGATATAGCAATGAGGGCGGATATTTTGTTAAATTAAAAAATGAAAGTATGGTTGCCGTTGTATCCTTTTGTTCTGCCCATGGAACCAGGTCGCCATACACATTTATCCATCGGAGAATAACGAATGCCAATATCGCCAGTGAACCCATTAACACCAATTTACGCCTGCGTTTCTTTGCATCATAGCCGGATACAAACAATGAACCGAGGCAATAACCGAGCAGCATGATCCCCGGCCATGGAATAATGGGATACAATACCATAAAGGACCTGTTCTCACCAACCAGCCGGAAAGATTGCTGGTGCAGGATGGACCAACCGAGCGGTATATTATTCCTGTCTGTTGAATTAAAATTATCTAAGAGATTATGCCCCGCAACGATCACCAGGCCGATCACAAATAAAACAGGCACTGGCAGATAAATAAACCCGGCAAGCAAGATCATGGATATGCCTGTTACCCAAATCACCTGTAATCCAATAAAATGCAATAAGGGATCAAAACTAAAAAGGAAATTGAAAATGGTGAGCTCAAGTAGCATCAGCCAAATCCCACGCTTTAATAAAAATATCGAGAGGTCTTTTTTCGTTCTTTTCGTGCCGGTTAAAAAGGCAGAAGTTCCTGCAAGAAAAACAAATACAGGCGCACAGAAATGCG
>JAQBNJ010000493.1 GCA_028288645.1 Sediminibacterium sp. | reverse complement strand
GTTCAATATGTTTACAGGTATCCAGAACCGCTTTGTGTTCCGTTGTACAGGTAATGATATGGTTGCCTTTGCTCGCATACATTTCATACACACCTTTGATGCCCAGGTTATCGCCTTCTGTTGCGCCCGAGGTAAAAATGATCTCTTTAGGATCTGCTCCGATGAGTTTTGCAACCTGTTCGCGTGCATAATCAACCGCTTCTTCCGCTTCCCATCCAAAAGGGTGGTTACGGCTGGCCGCATTACCGAAATGCTCGGTAAAATAAGGGATCATCGCCTCCAATACGCGCGGGTCCATCGGCGTAGTGGCATTGTTATCTAAGTAAATCGGTAATTTCAACATAATAAATTGCTCGAAAGGTTTATATTCTTTACTAACACAAAGTTACTGCAATAGGTTGTATAAATTTGGCCGATAATGACGGAACCACCGGTTTTTCCACATCTCGAAACGAACATTATATAAAAATAACATATATGTTGAAAATTGAGCATCTCGGTATTGCAGTAAAGACATTTGAAACAGCCATTCCGCTGTATGAGAAGCTATTAAATACGGTTTGTTACAAAACCGAGGTTGTTGCGTCGGAAAAGGTGAATACTGCGTTTTTTAGGCAGGGGGAGACAAAAATCGAACTCCTCGAAGATTCAGGTCCAGAGGGGGTTCCTGGGGTCATCGCTAAATTTATCGAGAAAAAAGGGGAAGGTATCCACCATATCGCTTTTGAAGTGGAAGATATTGAGGCGGAAATGGAGCGGTTGCGGGGTGAGGGGTTTGTTTTATTGAATGAGAAACCGAAAAAGGGGGCTGATAATAAGTTGATTTGTTTTGTGCATCCGAAGGGAACGAATGGGGTTTTGATAGAGATATGCCAGGAGATAAAATAGCACGCGGATAACGCGGAAAAAAACGGATTGGCACGGATCAGATCGGCGTTGATCCGTTTTTTCCGTCTAATCTGCGTGCCATTCTTTAAAAATTAATTATTTCCGCAATCCGAAGTAGAGGATCGCCAAAATCCCGATCAACAAAATACTCCCGAAAAGAATTCCCTTCTTCTTCACCTGAAAATTAAACTGATCATCCCCCATAAAATCTAAAATTATTTTTTCCGGCTAAACGCTAACACCTAATACCTAATACCTAACGCCTAACACCTAAAACCCTACTGCAAATTCAGTTTCTCCACCGCCACCTGCGCCGCCACCTGGCTCGCATCCTTCTTATTATACCCCTTACCCATCGCCAATAATTCTCCATCGAGCATGGCATTGATGGTAAAGAGCCTGCGGCTTCCTTCCATTCTTTCATCAGCTAATTCGAATGTGAGGGTTTTGCCGTTCTTATTGGCCCAGCCGATGAGTTTGTTTTTTAGGTTGATATCGATGAGTTCCAGGTCATCCACGAACATATGCGGGATCACGATCTGTTTGAGTACCCAGTTATGTGTTTTTGCATAGCCTTTATCCAAATAAACCGCGCCCACCAATGCTTCCAGCGTATTACCAAAGATCTGGCTGCCTTTAAGTGCGTTATCGAATTTGTTGTAGAAAGTAAGTTTGCGGAGGCCCATCTTCAAAGCGATATCATTCAGTTGCGAGCGGTTCACCATTTTGCTGCGCATTTCGGTGAGGAAACCTTCGCCTTTGTATGGGTAACGTTTGAAAAGATAATCAGCAACGATGGCACTGAGCACTGCATCGCCTAAATATTCTAATCTCTCATTGTTTTCATCGGGTGTTTCCTTAACGGAACGGTGGCTCATTGCCGTGCGATACAAAAGAATATTGCCGGATTTGATACCCAGCACATTTTTCAATTGTTTCTCAAATGAAGAATCGTCGGCTTTTCTAAAAAGATTTCTGAGGACTTGCACAAATTTAAGCTACGTATTTTTTTACAATCACACAAGCATTATGCCCGCCAAAGCCGAAAGTATTACTTAACGCAGCATTAACGGTTCTCTTCTGTGCTTTGTTAAAAGTAAAATTCAACCTGGGATCCAAAGTAGGATCATCGGTAAAGTGATTGATAGTAGGCGGAATGATATCGTGTATCACACTCTGGATACAGGCAATGGCTTCTATCACACCCGCCGCACCCAAACAGTGACCCGTCATGGATTTGGTGGCGCTGATATTCAGCTCATACGCATGTTCGCCAAAAACTTCGGTGATGGCTTTCGCTTCCGCGCCATCTCCCAAAGGAGTTGAGGTTCCATGGGTGTTGATGTAATCTATTTCACCCGGCTTCATACCTGCATCTTTCAATGCAGCGATCATTACATTGCGCGCGCCCAATCCTTCGGGATGCGGGGCGGTTAAATGATAGGCATCGGCCGTTGCGCCGCCACCCATGAATTCGCAATAGATCTTTGCGCCGCGTTTGATAGCGTGTTCGTATTCCTCCAGGATCACTACGCCCGCAGCTTCTCCCATCACAAAACCATCGCGGTCCTTATCGTAAGGGCGGCTGGCTGTTTTAGGATCATCGTTGCGTTCGCTCATGGCTTTCATGGCGTTAAATCCACCTACGCCCGCCATGCTGATCACCGCTTCCGATCCTCCGCTTAAAATGATATCGGCTTTGCCTAAACGGATATTATCCGCTGCGGCTATCATACCGTTGGTACTCGATGCGCAGGCGCTTACCACGGCAAAATTCGGCCCGCGAAAACCATGGCGCATAGAGATCTGCCCTGCAGCGATATCCAGTATCATTTTGGGAATAAAGAAGGGGTTGAACCTTGGCGTTCCATCGCCCGTGGCAAAGTTGATCATCTCATCCTGGAAAGTGGTTAAACCACCAATTCCACTCGCGAAGATCACACCCACACGGTCGATGTCTACATTGTCTTTGCTGATACCGGCATCTGCTACAGCCATATCACTTGCCACGATGGCGAGTTGTGCAAAACGGTCTAATTTACGGGCCTCTTTCCTATCCATGAACCGGGTGGGATCGAATCCTTTCACTTCGCAGGCAAAACGGGTCTTGAATTTGGCGGCATCAAACAAAGTGATGTTATCAGCACCGGGAACACCGTTGATCAACCCGGTCCAATAATCGTTGAGATTATTTCCGAGTGGCGTCAATGTCCCGATCCCAGTTACAACAACTCTTTTCAATTCCATAATTCATTACCTGTTTGAAGTGATAATCCGCCTTTTGTGGCTTGGAGCCGCAAGAAGGCGGATTAAAATTATTCCATGTAGAGTAGTGGTTCTTACTTAGCGTGCTCTTCAAGGTAAGCAACGGCCTGGCCAACAGTAGTGATGGTCTCAGCCTGCTCATCAGGGATGGAGATGTTGAATTCTTTTTCGAATTCCATAATTAATTCAACGGTATCCAATGAATCGGCACCGAGGTCGTTAGTGAAAGAAGCTTCATTGGTCACTTCGGCTTCATCAACACCTAACTTGTCAACTATGATTTTCTTAACTCTTGTAGCGATGTCTGACATTGTAAAAAGTTTTTGTTACAGCCGCAAAAATATACTTTTTGTCAAATAAGCAATCTTTTAAGCCATTTTTGTTTTAAGTATGCAATAATTGTGCGCAGTGTAATTACCGATTTACACGGTATTTTTGCAAAAATGATGCTTATCTTGTACACCTTAGCCCCCAACGCATGGCATTAAAAATTATAGATCACGGATCCAAAGAATACCGCCAAATGGTGGACCTGCGCTTTCAAATACTGCGTAAACCATTGGGATTGAGCTTTACAGACGAAGACCTGGCTGCAGAAAAAGAAGATATACTGCTTGGATGTTTTGAAGATGATAGTCTCGAAGCCTGTTGTATGCTCACTAAAACAGAGCCCAAAACGGTCCGCCTGAGACAAATGGCCGTTAGTTCGGGTTTACAGGGAAAAGGCATCGGAAGGGTGCTGATGAGCTTTGCCGAGAACATCGCCCGCGATCACGGATATAAACGCCTCACCATGCACGCCCGCAAATCTGCCGTTGGTTTCTATGAAAAGCATGGATATAAGATCTGTAGCGATGAATTTGTTGAGGTTACGATACCGCATTATGTGATGGAGAAGGAGTTGTGAACGTTTGTAGTTTGTGGTTTGTGGTTGCTTCAATGCGTGATAATCTACGAACGGCAGCAACCCTAACCACAAACCACAAACCACAAACCACAAACCACAAACTATTATCTCCCGATCTTACTATTTAGCAACCCCCTCAACTCATGCCTGAACTCCTCTCCCATTCCTTCCTTCGGAACGATGAAAAAAGATTTTGAATCGAAGTAGAGGTGAAAAAAATGCGGGCTCTCGAAGAAACGGCTGAATTTTGTCCAGGGCCATAGTACATAGCCTCTCTCATTCTCGAGACGGACCTCATCATCCCTGAAATCTATGATAAAAGAATCGCGGAAGGTCTGTGCTTTTTTATAGATGCTCACGGGTAAAATATACCAGAATGTAGCCATCAGCATGAGCCAGATAAAAGAGCCTAACAGGAATGGTTCCGGACGTATTTTTTTGAGCCATAATAAAACAGCAGAGATCAATGCAAATACATTGACCATCACGATGAGCACACGTATCTCATTGCGCTGGATAAAATGATAACGCAATGCCTGGATGACTTTCTTTTTTTCGTAGGAGAAGCTGTGTTGCATAAGGAATGCAAATTACTTATGAATTCATATTTGAGAACAAAAAAAATAAACAGCGATTTTATTACATATCGATCTACGAAAATATACGCAGTATTAATACGCTACCAGAATACATTCCTGGATTCTAATTTTGCATTTGTGCCATTGTAGAGGCGTAGCCTCGATGATTATTGTAGCAACGGATTTTAATCCGTTGACAGTGAAATAGGCCGTTCAGGGCTGAGAACCGTAGGTTCGGTTCATATATGGATCGTGTCTACGACACTCTGGTTTACTTGTGAGACTTTTGACAACGGATTAAAATCCGTTGCTACAATATGTGCCGAACCTACGGCTCTGCTCGCGCAAAGAATCGAGATGCTGCAAAAGCAGGTCAGTACTACTTGCAAAACAAATAATTGATATGCCAATTACTCATTATCAAATCTTGCCGGTGCAGAGGCGTAGCCTCGATGATTATTGTAGCAACGGATTTTAATCCGTTGAAAAAGAAACAGCCTGACAATGGCTGAGAACCGTAGGTTCGGTTCATATATGGCTCGTGTCTACGACACTCTGGTTTACACGTGGGACATTCTGCCAACGGATTAAAATCCGTTGCTACAATATGTGTCGAGCCTACAGCTCTGGTCGCTCAAAAAATCGAGATGCGCAAAAAGCAAGTCAGGACTATTTACCAAACAAAAAACTGATATGGCAAACACTTATCATCAAATCTACCTGCAAACAATTTTTGCAGTCAAATACCGCAATGCGGTAATTGATAAAGACTGGAAAAACGATCTTTTTGCATTGATCGGCAATTTGATCGCTGAAAAAAACTGCAAACCCATGATCGTAAACGGAATGGAAGATCACGTGCATTGTTTTATCGGGCTAAGGCCGGTTGTTTCTGTTTCGGATTTAATGAAAACAGTAAAAGCTAAATCATCAAAATACATCAACGATCATTCTTTAACTGCCAGGCGTTTTGAATGGCAGGAAGGCTACGCTGTTTTTTCATACAGCCAATCGCAGATAGATAGCGTTTATAAGTATATTCAAAATCAGGAAGCACATCATAAAAAACAAACATTCAGAGAGGAGTACCTGGATTTTTTACAGAAATTTAAAGTGGAATATGATGAACAGTATATTTTTCACGATCTAATATAATTGACATGGGCTTCGCCAAAAAACCAGGGCAACAAAATAAATAACCTGGCCAATCAAACGCAGGAACCGACTATCAGAAAGAGTGCAGAGGCGTAGCCTCGATGAATATTGTAGCAACGGATTTTAATCCGTTGAATAGGGGACAGAATATTAGCAGGTGAGAACCGTAGGTTCGGGCCATATATGGACCGTGTCTACGACACTTTGGTTTCCGTAGAGTTTTTTGACAACGGATTAAAATTCGTTGCTACAATATGTGTCGAGCCTACGGCTCTGATCGCTCACTGAATCCAGATGTGCAAAAGCAAGTCAGCGCTATTTACAAAACAAAAAAACTGGTTTGGCAAACACATATCATTAAGTCTGCCTTTTTACAGGGCATATCGTTACTCTATTCGTATTATCAGTATCTTTAAGATGACACTTCAATGATGAAAATTGTGAAAAGAACGGATTGAATGAAAATCGTTTTTTTATCTGTGCTGCTTTGTTTCCTGTTTACATGTAAAGCTCAAAACGCATGTAACAAAGCGCCGTTTACCCTTTCCAACCATTTACGGAACCCTTCGCTGGAACAGGTACTTTCCACATGTGAAACAGTAATAGCTAACGATAGCCTGATACCACCTTTGTCAGCGTTTATCCCTTATTGGCAATTTCCTATAAAAATTTATGGAGCTTTCCCGTATTTTGCCCAATGCAATCAATTTTATTATCCCCGCGATCCTGCAGACGAAATACGAAATCCCAACTCGCGTATCAACCGTTATCCTTTGGTTCCACAACCTATTCCTGACGGAAGAGGTGTAACGGGTATGATGTGCTTCCGTTCCCGGATCGGGACGCCGCGGGCGGACACATTTGCTTTAAAAGATTACATCAGCAATAATCTTTTCCGGGTACTAAAAAAAGATAGTCTTTACCGCATCAGTTTTTATCTGGGCTTTGGTATAAAAGATACTATCGGCACCGGTTTTTATATATCCGGTTCGCCAATGAAAATTTCTATTTTCGGATTGGCCGATAGCAGTAAGATCCCTTTTACAAGCCCATTTGCGCGTACAAAGCACATAGGATGTCTTACACAGCAATTTAAAGATTTGGTTTGCCTTGGTACGCGTACGCTGCAGGGAACTGCTGAATGGATAAAAGACAGTATCACATTTATCGCTCCCATGGATATACAATCGATTGCCATAGGCCCGGCCTGCGATCTTAGTGATGTGCCATATACGGAAAGGTTCGACAGCTGGAACGCACCGCCCGGTGATTTTTATTTCCTTGATCATCTTCAGTTTTATCAATCCTCTGTACCCGGTATTGTAATTGAAAAAACAGCTGGTAGTCTGTGTGATGGCCCAAATGCTTCTGTTACCCTGCATCTGAAATCGGAGGGTTATTATTCAGGCTCGAAATTGCAATGGTATAAAAACAATACAGCCATTCCTGAAACCCGTGCTTCCCTGCTGGTTACTAAAACACAATATGGCGAAGGATGGTACCAATGCGGGGTGCAGAACGATTCAATTTGTATGCGTTCCGATTCTTTTTTGGTGAGATGGGATCCGTTGCCATCATCCATTATCGGAAAAAATGAGGATACCACCGCATGTAATGGTGATACAGTAATACTAAAAGTAAATGGCGGTGCATTTGCATCGTATGTGTGGAGTGATGGTTATACTTTTGATGTAAGTAAACAGGTAACCCAAACTGGGATCTATTCGGTAACCATATCCAACTCCTGCACCACGCTTACGGCAAAAAAAATCGTGAATTTTAAAGAATGCCCGCCTGCATTATATGTTCCTTCGGCGTTTACCCCAAACCATGACCAGCTTAATGATGTTTTCAGGGCACACTTCACCGGAAAAATAAAAGCGTTCAAAATGTCGGTGTATAACCGTGCCGGGCAGCGTATTTTTTACAGCGAGGATATTCTTAAAGGATGGGATGGAACAGTAAAACATTTACCTGAAAACACCGGTGTCTTCGTTTGGGTTGTTGAATATACAGATGGGTTTGATAAAAAGATCACGGAAAAAGGTACGGTTACACTGATCAGGTAACGCAATTACTTTATGAATCCAGATACCAATGCCGCGATCGATGAGTTAGATAATTTTTCTTTACCCGATGCGATCACGATCCTGTATTGAAAAGTAGTTTTCTCCCCTCTGGCCAGTTTAAAATTCAACACTTCCTTTCCTTCAGAAAAAACTTTTTGTCCTAAAGGATTGAGTGCAAACAAACCATAATTACGTGCGTGCCAATAGGTAGGATAGCCTGGATTTTTTGGGTGATCGATCATTACGATACTGATGGCGTCCCCGCCTTTTTTACCATACATCATACACCAGTTACCGCGCGTGCCCCATGCTGCATCGCCTTCTTTTCCTTCGGAAGTAATATAGTTACCTGTTACGGATGAATCTTTAATAGCAGGCACCTTGGTGATATTTCCTTTATCGTCTTTGTATTCTTTTGTTTGTTTAACAGGCAATTCCAATTCATGCGCCACGCGCAAACCCAGCATACCATCTTTTACATCCGGCATAGTGATATCCTGCACAGCAGTTAATCCTGTTGTCCGGTCTATTACATAACTGCCTTTTACTTCACTAAAAGTATAGACGGTATTTTCTTTCATCAACACATTCTTATCCTGGTCGGTCCAGTCAGCGGTATAGATCAGTATGCCTTTTGAACCGCTTGCTGTCGTCACTATTTTGGTAGTGCGGATCCATCCATACTGTTTTTTCTTTTCGGGTGCGATGGCAAATGAATTGTTCCAGAAATCAAGTCCGTTCACATTCTCATAGTTGAACCAAAGACCGATATGATGCGGATGATCTACCGGGTCGCCCGGCTGCGGGTTCCAGGGAAATCCGCGTGTGATGGTTTGTCCATTTGGTGCATAGATCGGGTAGAGAAAAGGTTTCTCCATTGTATCCGTAAAAATAAATTCGGTGAAAGGTTTACCACTTATGTTGATGTAAACTTTTTGTTTTGTTTTATCAGCCTTCACCTCCACCTTGTTTGATTGCGCAAACAACACGCAGGGCAGGATCGCGATCGATAAAGCAACAAAGATTTTTTTACATTTAGAACGCATAAGGGTATTTTTTTCTGATACTTTTTAATAGTTCATTATCCCCCGTCAAAGCGTGTGTGAGGACACACACGCGGCGGGCAGCTTACAGCTAAAAGCTAATAGCTTACAGCTCTGAAGCAGCTACCGGTTTTGCTTTCCCCACCAACAAACGCATG
>JAQBNJ010000475.1 GCA_028288645.1 Sediminibacterium sp. | reverse complement strand
GCTTTTTGTTCCAGCAGCTGGCCTATGGTTAACCCTACACTGTAAGGCAGAAATCTGATATCACTTTCCGTGATCCCCTCCAGCATCTTTATGATAATGGGTATGCGATCTTTAAACTGCAGTTCGTTCACATGGTGGATGATATCATCCAGTTCTAATTCTGCAGATACTTGTTTCTCAGCAGAGAGCATTATTTTCATTCGTGCCATAACTATTTGTGGGCCCAGCTTTCGCCGGCTGCTTCTTTTTTTAATTCCCTTATAAATTGATCATCGGTCATTCCGCGGCCGTGACTTACTTCTTCCATACTGTTGATCCGGCTTGCCTGGCCAATAACATAGAACTCCGGTTCCTTCATGGCCAGCTTTACCTGTCGGATGTTTTTATTCTTCATCTCTACAGCAGCGCGTTCCTGGTATTGCTGGCGCTCAGTGCAGGTGAGCAATCCGTCATATTCGATCGCACATTGATCAATCACCATTTTTCCGATTATCATTTGTAGCCACATAGCATTTCATTTTTGATTAGTAGTCTCATTTATAGATCAATTCTATTTTCAGGTCCACCTGTGTCTGGAAATACTCCA
This sequence comes from Sediminibacterium sp., assembly GCA_028288645.1. Classification (GTDB taxonomy): domain Bacteria; phylum Bacteroidota; class Bacteroidia; order Chitinophagales; family Chitinophagaceae; genus Sediminibacterium. The sequence goes on along the minus strand of JAQBNJ010000475.1, from coordinate 2,773 downwards.
ATATGCCAAGTAGTTTAATGATCTTATGAAGCAGCTGCTGATCTTCTGCAGCGCGTTCGTTACATTCAATTGCTTTACTCCGAAGATCCTTTCGCTGTGCCGGAATTATACTCAGCAGGTGATCTCTTTCCAATCTGTTATACATACCGATATCAAGGCTTGTAATCGTGATCAGATCCTTGTTACCGCGAAAGGTTTCATAACAGAAATTGATCTCCCGTTGAGTTTTATCCAACCCCGTTTTAATGAATCCGCCTGTGGCCTCCGGTTCTGTATCTTCCTTATTGGAATCAGATAAGCCGCCTTCCAAAACCCTGACATAATTCGTGTCGTCTTTCACAATCCAGTCAAACGAAAGCCAGGCGGACTTTAAAAGGAACTTTGACGACGCAGCCATATCGAGGACCTTCAGAAAATTGAACTGCAATTCTTTAATCCTCTCACCGAATAAACGTGTCCTGGTCTTAGTTATCGTTGCCTCAGTGAACTTGTGCTTCTTTGCGAACAGGTTCCAGAGTGCCAAATAAGGATCAATGAACGGCGGCCGGTGCGCGGAAATAAACTCCCGAATGATCTCCTCCGATTTTTCAAGAGAAAAAAAAGTTTCTAAAAGAGAGTTTTCTTTTGTTTCTGTTTTAATATAGTCCGCATCATTGACCCCTCTATTCCCCCCCGGATTGACCCCTTGATTGGTACTCGGATTGGTACTCGTATTTACCTCAAATTTTGAGGTAGTTAGTTCTTTACTAAAAGAATAATTGCCATATCGTCTTTTACTCTTACCAGATTTATAGAAGATTAAACCAGCTTGAATTAGCGACAGTCTTGCTATATTGAGAGTATTCTCACTTACATGGACTGCATTACATAATTCGTCGTTGGAACAAGAAAACACATCCGGCCACTGGTCCTCGTTGCATATAGCTACCAATTCGTAGTATAGTGCTTGTTCGGTGGCAGTTAGCGGATATCGCCTCCTCGTTTTTCGCATCTTTTCTGATAGTTCGTAACCTGTCATTATATTTTCTTCCGTTTTACTTCTGAGATTACTTCTTTGTTTTTGCCGCTTTGTACATTTCCAGTTTTAACTTTTGAACATTCAGGATGGTCCCAACACTTTTATCAACTACCTGTGCCTGCTTGATATAGGAAGGGTTACTTGATACCTTCTGAATGTTTTCTTTCAATATGGCAACCAACTCTTCAGCCAACCCGGAAGCATTCCCAAAAACAGCAGGAACAGTAATTTCCATGTCATCACCTTTCAACTTTGACCCGGCCTTATCAATAGCCAGGTTTTCTTTGGTATCGAACATCTGGCTGAATAAATCCGGAGCCTGTTCGAATTTTCTTGTGATCCTGGCCTTGTCGGTGATCAGGACAAACTTTTCATTTTCCTTCTCAATAGTGAATGATTTAACGAAGTGATGTTGATTTGCGTACTGGTACGTTCTTCCTTTCATGCTTTGCAGCTTTACGCTTATTTGCTGCGGTGACATCGGTTTGTTGGCCATGTGTTTTAATTTTTCTTTGTAATAAAATTTGTTGACGCTTTACTTCGATCATTCCTTTTTCTTGCATTATCGCAGGTATCAAATCTGTTTTTGTTCTGCCGGCAATTGTAAAGGCAACATATCCGTCTGTCAGGTTAGTGCTGGCACTGTTACGGCGATAGTTTTCCTTTCTGGTTATTAACTCCAGGTTGCTGAGTTTGGTGTTGAGCGAATCACCATCCTTAAACCAAAGGCAGTGGCCAGCCGGAACCTTCCCGTGTTTCTTTTCCCATTTATATTGGTGATACGGCTGCCACTTGCCAAGGCTGATACGGATATATTTATATGGGCGACTGTTTTTCCTATCAGGATGATCATGCCTTGTAACGATCACGCCATCCCGATCCTTAGTATTGTGTGGAAGATTTCCTTTCTTAAACCGGGTGCCTTTTGTCTTTTCAATTGCTTCCTTGCTCATGTAATCCACCTGACGCTTACCCTTATTGATAGGTACATTCCCTTTTTTGATCTGGCTGTCCCGCTTGCGCTGCTCAATAATTTTACGAGGGACCACAAGACCCATTTTTTTCATACGGCCAGCAACGTAAGTATCAGATCGGCCGATCTGTTTGGCAAGGCGCTTTTCCGGAACAGTCAGGTAAAGGCGCTTGATAATTTTATCAGCCGGGTGTTTGATATCTTCATATCTTTTTTGAATCCCTTCGGCCCTGAATTTGAGTTGCAGTTTCCTAGATACAGACAAGCCATTATCCTTCATGTACCTGTTTACGACGCCCCTTTCAACACCAAATTTTCCCGCCATCGCAGAACCGCTCATTTTGAAACGGTTCTGCTTGATGAAGGTGATCTGTCGGGGGGTAAGAGACAATAAAGGCATTTTATAAATTGATGTCTAAGGAAATTTGGGTGACTAATCTTCTTCATTGAATTCATCATCATCTTCAACCCGGCTCTTTGCTGCTTTCTTAGGAGCGGCTTTCTTTGCAGCTACCTTCTTTGGAGATGATCCAGTTGATTCCTTCGGAGCAGCCAGTTTCTTTTTTTGTACCTGCAGGAGTTCGATGCGCTTCTTAACACGGCCGGCCCTGGCACTGGCCTTCTCACCATACAACGTTTCGATCGTAGTAACCTGATCAGGCAGGTATTGCTTAACAACCTGGTATGCCAATCCATTGGAGTCTGGTTTACTGATATGGGATCCAAAGGCATCCACAAGAGCGTTCATGAAGAACAGGCGGAACATGATATTCAACTCTTCA
>JAQBNJ010000468.1 GCA_028288645.1 Sediminibacterium sp. | reverse complement strand
GCCCAGGCAATAAAAACCCATTTCCATTTTTTTATCACACTACCTAATGTAAGAAAGATAAACACGGCAAATCCAAGATGATTGGTGGCATGTGAAGAAGGAAAACTATAACCACCCGAACAATTATCAACGATCAGCCGCACCTGGCTCATGAAAGATTCATCGCGACATGGTCGCACACGTTCAAAAAGATTCTTAAGTAAATGACTGCTTACCTGGTCGGTCAGTGTTACTGTTACGATCGCAAATAAGATCCAGGGCCATGCTTTCTTTTTAAAATTGAGCAACACAAAAACAATAAGGAACAAATACAAAGGCACCCAGGTATTGGCTTCGCGCCACCAGGGAAATATATTATCGAGAAAGCCATTGGTCCATTGTGTATTGATCTTCAGGAACAGCCAGCTATCCCATTCTGCGATGGAGATCCATAATTTTTGAAAGAAAGAGAGTAAGAGAACGGCTGATGGCATGTGTAAAGATAAATGCTGGATGGTAAAATCAACGCGTTTGTCATTAATTAACCCCTGATTATCAACAGCGCCCGCAATGAATACAAATATTCCTTATTTCCGTTATGTAATTTTTCCGAAAATCGTATCTTAGGAGTATGAAGATCCTATTCAGCCTATTGTTTGCAGGAATCACTGCCACGGGTTTTGCCCAGTCTGACACCTTGCTTTTGCCCGGTAACACGCCCGACGCGAAATATGCACCGCTGAACAAAGAATCATCAAATGAGCTTTTTCTTCAAAAATTAAGAGATGGAAACAAAAAAGAAAAAGAATTGGCCAATCGCGAAAATATTTCTGCGTTATTGAAGAGTTTTCAGAAACAACCATCACTTATCGATAATATGCCAAATGCTATGGCGGTGCAACCGTTCCCATCTTCAAACGATATTTATAAAGGCAATAACCGCGAAGGATTTGATATCTATGAATCAAGGATCGACCGCATGCCCGTTTTAAAACCGGATAGCGTTAACACTGCGCAGCTGACCCGTAGAAAGTAATTATGAATTCTTCTTTGCTACAATAATCATCCGCGGGGATTTTCTTACATCATATCTCCCCAGGTGATAATCGCCAAAAACTTCCTGTACCTGCATACCCTGGTAAGCTAGCATTTCTGTAAAATCGCCGAGTGAGAATTTAGCCACGCGTTCGGTGTATAAATGTTTGGGAGTCTTGTTTGAATCGTCTGTTACCTGGATCTGTTTAAAGAAATGTTCTTCATCCTGCCATTTGGTGATATGAAACGTAACCTCTTCGATGGTTGTGGTAAATGTTTTTTCCATTCTATCTTCAGAGTAATGTACGTTCAGGTAATCGATCACAAAAATACCACCAGGCCGCAAACTTTGTGCGATGGTACGTATCGCATTATCATGTTCACGTCTTGTTCGGAAATAACCGAAGCTGGTAAAAAAATTAAATGCGTATTGGAAATAATTGATCCAGAAAGGCAGGCGCATATCGTGCTGGAAAAAATGAAGATGCTCATCTTCATCCTGTTTGGCCTCTTCTATGGACGCGGCTGAGAGATCAATGCCGGTTACATCAAAACCCATATCCGCCAATGCCTTGCTATGCCTTCCTTTTCCGCAGGCCACATCAACCATGGTACTGCCTTTGGGTGGGTTGAGGTATTGGATCAGTGTATGTATGAACTGCAATGCCTCTTCCTCATCCCTGTGTTGGTACAACAAATGATAGTAGTGTGAATTGAACCAGTCTTTGTACCATGCTTTATCCGGCATACATGCGCATTATCCCGCAAAATTACGACAGCAGGGCAAACAAAAAATTTCTATTATGTTTGCATCCGCTAAAAAGCAGTTTTCATGGCATTGATCAAGAGCATTTCAGGCATACGGGGAACCATTGGCGGCAAGCCGGGCGATACACTCAGCCCCCTGGACGTGGTTCGTTTTACAGCGGCTTTCGGAACCTGGTTATTACAGCAATCAGACAATAAAAAGATTATTATCGGCCGCGACGGACGGATCAGCGGTGAAATGGTACAACGCCTCGTGGTGAGCACCCTGAACGCGTTGGGACTCGATGTGATCGATCTCGGCCTGAGCACAACGCCCACTGTTGAAATGGCTGTTGTGTTTGAAAATGCAACCGGCGGTATCATCTTAACTGCGAGTCACAACCCAAAAGAATGGAACGCGTTGAAATTATTAAATAGCAAAGGAGAATTCATAAGTGGAGAAATAGGCGTGAAAGTATTGGAGATCGCTGCCAAAGAAGATTTTGTTTTTGCTTCGGTTGATCATTTGGGTTCTTATACAACTGATGACCAGGCATTGCAGAAACATATTGATGCAGTGGTGAATTATCCATTGGTAGATGTGACCGCTATCAAGAAAGCAAAATTCTCTGTTGTGCTGGATGCCATCAACAGCACCGGCGCGATCGCCGTTCCGCTTTTATTGAAACAGTTGGGTGTGAAGGAAGTAACTGTATTGAATGGTGAAGTGAATGGAAAATTTGCACATAACCCGGAGCCACTTCCTGAGAACCTGTTGGGTTTATGTAATGAAGTAAATAAACAAAAAGCGGATCTCGGTATTGCTGTTGATCCTGATGTTGACAGGCTTTGTTTTGTTTGTGAAGATGGATCCTTATTTGGTGAAGAATATACTTTGGTTGCAGTAGCCGACTATGTTTTACAAAACAGGAAGGGCAACACGGTAAGTAATATGTCATCTACCCGTGCATTAAAAGATGTTACGTTAAAACATGGTGGTGAATACTCGCCAAGCGCTGTGGGTGAAGTGAACGTGGTAAATAAAATGAAGGCTGTGAATGCAGTGATAGGTGGAGAAGGCAATGGCGGCATTATTGTTCCCGATCTTCATTATGGAAGGGATGCGTTGATCGGTATCGCTTTATTCCTTACGCATCTTGCCAAACAAAAAAAATCAGTAAGACAGTTACGCAACACCTATCCTGATTATTTCATGAGTAAAAACAAGATCGAACTCACATCGGGATTTGATCTGAAAAAGATATTCGATCATATCAGGAAGAAATATAAAAAGAACCAGATCAATACAGAAGATGGTTTGAAAATAGAATTTGAAAATGACTGGGTGCATTTACGCACCAGCAATACCGAACCCATTATCCGCATCTACGCTGAAAGTAATTTTGAAACAACCGCTTCGAATATTGCACAGAAGTTGATGAAGGATATTCGGGAAGCGATGTGAGTGAATTCAGTTAATAATTAATAGTGAATAGTTAATAATTGAGCCACTAATTATTAACTATTCACTATTAATTATTAACTGCTTAATTTTGCCCTCTATGGAAAGAATCTACCTCGACAACGCCGCCACTACCCCACTCGATCCACAGGTATTGGAAGCGATGATGCCTTACCTGACAAGTAATTTCGGCAATCCTTCTTCTATATACAGTTATGGCCGTGAGTCGCGGATGGCGATCGAGAATGCGCGTAAGAGCGTGGCTAAAACCTTGAATGCGCACCCGGCCGAGATCTTCTTTACAAGTGGTGGTACGGAAAGCAGCAACACTGCTATTCTTGCTTCTGTTCGCGATCTTGGATGCAAGCATATCATCTCTTCGGTGATAGAACATCATGCTACTACGCATACGGTAGAATATTTATACCACAATGGTGAAGCTTCTTTGAGTTATGTAAAGCTTTTGCCGAATGGCCATATTGACCTAGAGGACCTGGAGAAACTATTGGCGGAAAGTGAAGAGAAATGTCTCGTAACATTAATGCATGCCAATAACGAGATCGGTAATATGCTCGATATACATTCTGTTGGTGAGTTGTGTAAATTATACAACGCTATTTTTCACAGCGATACCGTTCAAACAGTTGGCCATTTTCCATTTGACCTGAGAAATACGCCTGTTCATTTTATTACAGGTGCGGGACATAAATTTCATGGTCCGAAAGGTGTCGGGCTTTTATACATTAATGAGAATGTGAAGATCAAACCTTTAGTTCATGGAGGAAGCCAGGAAAGAAATATGCGTGCCGGCACGGAGAATCTATACGGCATTGTAGGATTTTCAAAGGCATTGCAAATGGCAACAGACAACCATGAGCAGGACAGCAACTATATCAAGGGATTGAAAATATACATGCTTGAGCGTTTGAAGAAAAACATCAAAGGCGTTGCATTCAACGGAGATCCTTTGGGAAGAAGCTTATACGCTGTGTTGAGCGCCAGTTTTCCTAAAACTGAAAAAAGCGAGATGATCCTTTTCAATCTCGACATCAACAATATCTGCGCCAGCGGCGGCAGCGCCTGCACCAGCGGCGCCGACCAGGGCTCCCATGTGATCCGCGCGATCAATAATAATCCCAACCAGGTAACGGTTCGCTTTTCTTTCAGCAAACACAACACCAGGGAAGAAATTGATCTGGTTGTTGAAAAGTTGAAAGAACTGATTTGATTCGATTTTGGATTTTGGAAATTTTGGAATTGATGCGAGTGCTGCACCGAAAGAAATTTCAAAATCTCCCAATCCCAAAATTCCAAAATTTCCTGGTTCGCAGGCAGCGATATGGTTTAAAACCGTGTCAGATATAGCGGTATTAGTATATACGTCCAAAACTAACCTTGCTATGAAGAATTTCATTTTACCGGCTATTCTATTCTTTGCCGTTATCACTGCACATGCCCAGGATAAGATCCTGCGGAAAAATGGCCAAAAACTTACCGTAAAAGTCATTGAAGTAGGCAGCACCGATATCAAGTATAAAACCTTAGATGATCCCGATGGACCTGTGTATGTATTGGAAAGGGACCGGATCTCAAAGATCGAATTTGCAAATGGCAAGGTTGAAAAATTCATGATCGACCTGAAAGACCCTGAATTGTATAAGGATCAGCGCGCAAAAGCTTTGAAAATTAATTTCATGGCACCCCTGATCGGTTATTCTGAATTTAGTTATGAAAAAAATGTTGGCGTAGGCAAGAGTTATGAATTATCCTTTGGTATAATAGGACTTGGAAAAAGTAGCCAGATCGACTGGTATTACAATGGTGCACAGGAAACAAAGAAAAACCAATTTGGTTTTTTTGCAGGCGGCGGTTTCAAATTTAATAAGCTCCCGGATTTTATTTTCGGCAGACAGCGCCAGACACATCTTATGCAGGGAGGGTATGCAAAACCACTGGTTTATCTTGGTAATTACTCAGAAAATATGAGGATCTCCAAAAACAATATCATGTCAGTTGAAAAGAGGAATATCAGTTTTGGTGCCATTGAGATCGAGTTTGGCCAACAATGGGTGATGGGGAACGCACTACTTATCGATTTTTATTGGGGATTAGGGTATGCATTCGACAACAAGGATAATGGTCTCGGCGCGTATGATATCGCAGTCCATCACTATAGTGTGTCACGCATTGGCACAAGCCCCGGGTTAGCGGTTTCAGGGGGA
>JAQBNJ010000461.1 GCA_028288645.1 Sediminibacterium sp. | reverse complement strand
AATTAGTTTTAATTTCATAATTAATTTATTTAGCTGATCAAATGTTCAATTGAGTGTTGATTACGCAAATATTAAAATATTGCCTTTGTTTGCAAAATCCTATTCAACAAACTACCTGTAGTTTTCAATGCTTACAGTTCCCTTTGGATTCTTGAATACCCATTGATACCCAATTTGGATGTGACTGGCGCATCCAGGTATATATCGGCATAAAAAAGTACAGATTAACATGCCTTTTCAGTGGAGAGTATCGGCACTTCCGTAACTTTAAATAGTAAATTTCTTTTATGCCATTATCATTCTATATAATAGCGACAGGTATATTTTTGACTATTTCTTTTTTCTATACCGCCGGACTGTGAAGTATCTTGAAAAAGAGCTTTCCTTAAAGAACAAACAATTTACTATTACCGCGGGAGCAATGCGAGGGATTCTCCCTATTAGCCTTGTTGTTACTGTCCTGATTATGCTGACAGTAAGGTCTTTATTTTATTAAAAAATACTCACCCATCTACATTAAAAAAGGCCCTTGCGGGACTTTTAAAGCTAAATAGAAATGTGAGAGTATCGGGGTCGAACCGACGACCTCCTGCATGCGATGCGGGCTGTTCAGATAATATTCGGGTAAGAAATCATTATTATGAATCCTGATTATTAAATTGGTGCTTATTTCATTCAAACCGGTCAAAATGTTTCCCTTTTTTAAAGAGCAGGTTACCATCGGCGAACTCCGGCTGAACTTTCTGTTAGATGGTGATGATACGGACGGCACGCTGGTAATATTTGAAATGTATGTTCCACCCAATGCGAAAGTGCCGGTCCCGCATTTTCATGTTGATGTTGATGAGACCTTATATGTGATTGAGGGCAAACTCACCCAGCTCTATGGGAACGAAACACTTGAGCTCAATCCCGGCGATACATTGTTTATCAAACGCGGTACCGTACATGGTTTTAGCAACCCGGGAAGCGAAACCGTACGCGTGCTTTGTACCTTATCGCCCGCAACCATCGGGCCTGCATATTTCAAAGAAATATCGAACGCATTACGCGCAGGCGGCCCGCCCGATATGCAGCATATTGTGAGTACCATGAAGAAACATGGGCTCGAACCTATAAAGCCAGTATAACCGCATTGCGGTTTTGATTTGTTGAGGCACAACGATGGTCCGGCTAAAAAGTATACAACAAGCCCCTTGCGGAGCTTTTAAAGCAAAATGAAAATGTGGAGAGTATCTGGGTCGAACCGACGACCTCTTGCTTGCCATGACAGCACTCCACCCTCTTGCAACTAATCTCCGGCAAAAAAATGTCGATCTCAGCATTATCCGGGAAGCTATCTATGGTTCATGAAACACAGTTACAAACCATGATTTATTTAGATGAAATCGATGACCCTGTAATAGCAAAAAAGTATCGAAGATGCCCTATAATGTTTGTTATTTAATACATTTTGTATATTTTTGTCCAAAATAACGAACATTATGAGCTCAAGGAATACGATACTATTACCCACGGCGGAAAAAATAATGGCTGAATTCGGTAGCAACCTGAAACTTGCCCGGCGGCGGCGGCGGCTCAGCGTGGAGCAAGTGGCCGAACGGGCGGATATTGCCCGGTCCACTTTATGGCAAGTGGAAAAGGGTTCACCGTCCGTTGCAATGGGTATTTATATGAAGGTCATTTTTGTGCTTGGGCTGGAAAAAGATATGTTGAAGGTAGCCAGTGACGACACACTTGGCAGAAAATTGCAGGATGCACAACTAACGGTAAAAGAGAGAGCGCCTAAAAAGAAATAGCAGAATGGCAGATAAAAGAAACATACAGGTATTTGCCCACTGGCAAGGATTGGATATCCCTGCCCTTATGGGAGTACTGTCTTCCGAACGCTTGAAAGGAAAAGAAATATTTTCTTTTAGTTATACAAAAGGATGGCTTGATAGTGGCTTTGCGCAATACATCGATCCGGCATTGCAACTCTATACGGGCCCGCAATACCTTGATGATACAAAAGATAACTTCGGTGTATTCCTGGATTCTTCTCCTGATCGCTGGGGAAGGTTGCTGATGCGCAGAAGAGAAGCTGCAATGGCAAGGGTGGAAAAAAGAAAAGAAACAACCCTTTTCGAGACTGATTACCTGCTGGGTGTTTTTGACGGCCACCGGATGGGAGGATTACGTTTTAAAACAGATCCTGGCGGTGCATTCCTGAATAATAACGCAGAGATGGCCTCACCTCCCTGGACCTCGCTAAAGGAGCTCGAATATGCCAGCCTCCAGCTGGAAAAAGACGATGCAGTAAATGATCCTGATTACTTAAAATGGCTGAACATGCTGGTGGCGCCCGGTTCCTCATTGGGTGGAGCGAGACCGAAGGCAAGCGTACTCGATAACAAACAGCATTTGTGGATCGCAAAATTTCCAAGCAACAGTGACGGAAAAGATATTGGCGGTTGGGAAATGGTGGTCAATGAACTCGCCTTTAAAGCAGGATTGAATGTTGCCGAAGGAATGGCGAAGAAATTTTCCAAAAAGCACCATACATTTTTAACCAAAAGATTTGACAGGTCTGCTACAGGAGACAGAATACATTTTGCTTCTGCCATGACCTTACTTGGATTAAATGATGGCAATGACCATACCGAAGGAATCAGTTATTTGCACATGGCAGAGTTCCTGATGCGCAGTGGCGCTAATGTAACTGTTGACCTGGAAGAATTATGGCGACGGATTGTTTTCAATATATGCGTATCCAATACGGATGACCATTTAAGAAATCATGGTTTTTTATTAACTGATAGCGGATGGACTCTCTCACCCGCATTTGATATAAATCCTGTTGAACACGGCACAGGCTTACAGTTGAATATTTCGCTTACAGACAATGCGTTGGACCTGAATATTGCGCTCTCCGTTGCAAGAGAATTCAGGGTAAAAAAAGAAAGAGCAAATGAAATTATTAACCAGGTAAAAACAGCTGTTTCAACATGGCGCTCAGTGGCAGAAAAAATAAAATTACCAAAGGGCGAACAAGAGTTGCTCGCGAGTGCTTTTATAACTGATAAATAAAATCCGGGAGAAATATGTAGTAGATGGACACTTATAAAGCCCATTTTAAAGGGCTTTATAAGTGGAGACTATCGGGGCTTCCCGTAACTTTAAATAGTAAATTTCGTTTATGCCATTATCATTCTATATAATAGCGGCAGGTATATTTTTGACTATTTCCTTTTTTCTATACCGCCGAACTGTGAAGTATCTTAAAAAAGAACTTTCCTTAAAGAACAAACAATCTACTATTACCGC
>JAQBNJ010000415.1 GCA_028288645.1 Sediminibacterium sp. | reverse complement strand
TATTATTTTACGCAGGGATGGCGGATTTATCGTGGTCTCTGAATCTGCTTACACCAGCTCACGTGGAAATACATTGAACCGCTGGGATTATTTATATGGCTCTCCTTACTGGGCGCCGGTTGATTATTATACATGGAACAGCCCCATCGGTTATTATCCCTGGTATCGTTCCAACCTGTATAATAACAGCAATATGATGAACCGTTATTTCGCGGATAATATTGCCATTATTTCTTTTGAACCCAATGGAAAAATGGAATGGAGCAATGTATTACGCAAGGCACAGTTTGATGACAACACGGATAATTACATAGGCTTTGGGCTGTTTAATACCGGCGACCAGTTGCATTTTATTTTCAATGTACAGGAAAAACGGACGATGATATTGTCTGACCAAAGTGTTTCACCAACTGGCCAGGTAGACAGGAACCCGACATTCAAAAACCTTGACAAAGGATATGATTTTATGCCGCGTCATGCCAAACAGGTAGGAGCGCGCCAGGCCATTGTTCCCTGCCAGTATCGCGGGTTCACCTGTTTTGCTAAAGTTGAATTTTAATTTCTAATACGTGGTTTTTTTATTCAGGGATAAGTCCATCATCAATATTTTTTTTCTTGTCATTCTGAGTATTGGCATACACCTTCATTTTTTTGTGAACGCTCCTGTTGTCGTATTTAATGATAACGATGGTGTATTTTCTCTCTTCCTGAAAAATTATGTGACGGGCCTTTCATCCACCGGTCTTTTTATTTTTTACCAATTGATCATTCTCATACAGGCCATCCGCCTGAACCTTGTGCTGAGTGAATTGCGGATGTTCCAGCATACCAATTATACCACGGCAATGGCCTATGTGCTATTGTCGGGAATGCTCACCCAATGGTGCAGTATCTCACCCGCATTGATCGCTAATTTTTTGTTGATCTGGCTGTTCATCAAATTAAGCAGGTTATATAATCATCCTTCGCCCAAAACGCTGTTATTCAATACAGGTTTTATTGTGGGATTATCAGTGGTCTGTTACCACCCGACCGCGATACTGATACTGGTGGTTTTATTTGCCCTCGCCGTGGTAAGGCCCTTTAACCTGGCAGAATGGGTGATCCTGTTAATGGGGATCCTCGTGCCATACTATTTCATTGCTTCCGCACTTTTTTTGAACGACCAGCTTGCTACTTTTAAAACCTATTTACCCCATCTTCAATGGGACCTGCCGCCGGCAAAATGGGATGTGCCGCTGATCGTAAGTTTATCGGTGTTGGTGGCCATATTGCTGGCGGGATTGTATTGCTGGCAGGTATCCAATAAACGAATGGTGATACAGATCCGCAAGAACTGGGGGGTGATGATCGTGATGTTGCTGATCTTATTGCCGATACCATTCATCTTCCTGAATGCGGGCATCGAATCGGCCTTTATGAGCCTGGTACCGCTGGGGGCCTTTGCCGGGAACGCGTTTTCTTTTCCACGAAGGCTTATGCTGCCGAATATCCTGTTCTGGCTGGCTTTCGGCGTGATAGCGTACCATAACTGGTGGTTCGTTTATCACAATTAATGATATTTAGCCCTCTCTTAACGGGTCAGGTCTTACCTTTGGCCCTCAATCTATTTGTAAGGATAAAAACGAACCTATGAAGTTTGGCGTTGTTGTTTTTCCGGGATCTAATTGCGACAGGGATATGCAGGATGCGCTCCGGCATGATCTTGGTAAAGAAGTGGTCATGCTTTGGCACAAAGACAAGGACCTGAGTATGTTTACGACTGATGATTGTATCATTTTACCCGGTGGATTTTCATATGGTGATTATTTACGCTGCGGCGCCATTGCCCGTTTCAGCCCGATGATGCAGAGCGTGATCGAGTTCGCGAACAATGGAGGCAAGGTATTAGGCGTATGCAATGGTTTCCAGATCTTATGTGAAAGTGGTTTATTGCCGGGTGTTTTATTACAGAATGCCAACCAGCAATTCGTTTGCAAAAATGTTTTCATCAAAAATGAAAATGGAGAAGCGCTCAAAATACCGGTTGCACATGGCGAAGGAAGATACCACGCCGATGAAGCAACCTTAGATGAACTGGAAGCAGGCGGACAGGTAATATTCCGTTATTGCGATGAAGAAGGCAATATCAATGAAGGAGCCAATCCAAATGGGGCCACCAGGAATATTGCCGGTATCCGTAACAAAGGCAATAATGTTTTTGGTATGATGCCGCATCCTGAACGTGCTTCATCGTCAGAAATGAGCAACCTGGATGGTAAAAAAGTATTTGAATTATTAGGATTGAATTGAGAAGTATTGTAAGGCATGGATATGCTTTACGTCATAATAAAAAACAGAAGTGTTTATATGAAAAGAATTGTTTTAGCGCTCAGCTTTTTAAGCATTGGTTTTATTTCTTTCGGGCAGATAGAAAATCCCGTTAGTTGGAATTATGAGGCGAAAAAGAAAACCGCAGATACCTATGAGATCGTGATCACAGCCGACATAGAACATCCCTGGCATATTTACTCACAGAATACCGGGAAAGGCGGGCCGATTCCTACATCCGTTACTTTTAAAGCCAATCCATTGATCACTAAAAATGGCGCAGTAAAAGAAGTGGGTAAGCTGGAGAAAATATATGATAAGAATTTTGAGACCAATGTGCTTTCTTATTCGGATAAAGTGCAGTGGGTGCAGACTGTAAAAGTAAAAGGTGGTATCAAAACCAATATCAGCGGCACGATCGAATACATGGTATGTGATGACAGCCATTGCCTGCCGCCTACTAAAAAAGTATTTGACCTGAAACTCCAGTAAGGGAAAACAATGATCTGTATGAAGAAAATTTTGCTTTCCCTTTCGCTGACGGTGATGGTATATACCGGTTTTGGTCAGGACAACCATGTAAGTTGGGGCTATGAAGCAAAAAAGGTAACTGCTGATACATACGAGGTAATTATTACAGCAGAGGTTGAACAGGCGTGGCATTTGTATTCTCAACATGCCAGTGGACCGGGTCGCACTTCATTTATTTTTAAAGCCAATCCATTGATCACAAAAACAGGTGTGGTAAAAGAGCTTGGCAATCTTGAAAAAGTGGTTGATAAGAGTGTGGGCGAAATTCTTTCTTATTCAGGTAAAGTTCAGTTTGTTCAAACCGTTAAAGTAAAAGGGAATATCAAAACAAATGTGAGCGGTACGATCCAGTATACCGTATGTGATGACAGCCATTGCCTTCCTACCCAAAAAAAATCTTTTGACCTGAAGCTTCAATAATCAAAGTTGTAAATGAAAAAACTATCCCTGCTTCTTATCGCGTTGATCAGCGTTGTTTTTGTTTCTGCACAAGCAGACAGTTTACTGAAATGGCAAACGCAGGCAAAAAGAATAAGTGCCGGTGTGTATGAATTATATGCCAAATCTGCGATCCCTGCAGGACGGTATGTGTACGGCTCCAACCCCAAAGAAGAACTGGAAGGAGTGAAGTTTGTACCGGCGTATGAGAACGCGCAGTTACAGGGCGTTATCCAATATATTACAGGAACGCATTTTGTGAATGATCCTACATTTCATAAAGTGGATGTTGTGAGCGGAACGATAGAGATCAGGCAGCAGTTACACATCAATGGTTTTATACCTTCCACTTTAAAAGGAACCATCACTGCTTTTCTTGGGGGAGCCGGAGAATTCAATACATCTGAAGCGCCTTTTGAAGTTACGCTCGAAGGTGGTGTTGCTGCTTCTGCAAACGCTTCGGCAGGGATCAAATTAGCTTCCATCGATATCAATAAACCTTTGGCGGAATGCGGTAAGAAAAATGATGTGGCGGGCAACAGCGTTTGGGCCATTTTTTTATTGGGATTCCTGGGAGGATTGATCGCACTGTTAACGCCTTGTGTGTTCCCGATGATACCGGTTACCGTTTCTTTCTTCACAAAGAGAGCCGCCAACCGCAAACAGGCCATCCGCAATGGTGCGATGTATGGGTTCTTTATCTTTTTAATTTATCTGTTAGCCAGCGTTCCTTTTCATTTATTGGGAAATGTGCAGCCTGAGATCTTTAATAATATATCAACCAATTCCTGGCTGAATATTGTGTTCTTTGTCATCTTTATTTTCTTCGCCATTTCTTTCTTTGGTTATTTTGAATTGACGTTGCCAAGCAATATCGCCAGCAAAGCCGATTCGAAAAGCGGGCTTGGAAGTGTAGGTGGCATTTTCTTTATGGCATTAACACTTGCGATCGTTTCATTCTCCTGTACCGGGCCAATATTAGGTTCACTTCTCGTAGGCTCATTAAGCGGTGGCGCATGGCAGCTAACATCAGGCCTTGCAGGATTTGGATTAGCGCTCGCCTTACCATTTGCTTTGTTTGCGATCTTTCCTGATTGGTTACAATCCCTGCCAAAATCAGGCGGATGGTTGGATACCGTAAAAAAAGTATTGGCTTTTCTCGAACTCGCACTCGCTTTCAAATTCTTATCAAACGCGGACCTTGTACAACACTGGGGTCTATTAAAACGCGAAGTGTTTATTGGAATATGGATATTGATCGGCGCAGGATTAACGCTCTATCTATTTGGCACACTCCGTTTGCCGCATGATTATAAGGGAATGAAAATAAGCAACGGAAGAAAAGGAATGGGTGTGATTGCTTTGTTATTTACGCTGTATCTAATTCCCGGCGTAACGCAAACAAAATACGCGAACCTGCAATTGCTGAGCGGTTTCCCGCCACCATTCAGCTACAGTATTTACGGAAAAGATAATGTGCATGGAAAAGGCCTCGAGCCGAATGTGATCAATGATTATGCAAAAGCATTGGAATTATCCAAAGCCCAGAACAAACCCATCTTAATAGACTTCACCGGCTGGGCCTGCGTGAACTGCCGCAAGATGGAAGAGAATGTTTGGACACAACCGGCAGTATACAATTACATCAAAGAAAATTATATCCTCGTTTCTTTATATGTTGATGACAAACAGAATTTACCCGCCGAACAGCGGATCATGAACTATAAAACTGCAAGCGGCGGTTCAAAAGATATCATCAATATCGGCGATAAATACGCAACTTTCCAGACCGAGAATTTTATCCAGACCACGCAGCCTTTGTATGGCTTGCTTAATACGAAGGAGCAACTGCTTTCTAACCCGGTTGGTTATACACCGGATGCGGCTGAGTATTTAAAATGGTTGCAATGTGGGAAGGAGGCGTTTGATAAAAATAAGTAGCTACTACACGAGGCAAAAAAAGAGAAGAACATACAGCTTTTGTTTGTAATGGTGATACACATGCAACCTTCCCAACTATTAATTATTAACTACTAATTACTAATTAATAAAGAAGCCCTT
>JAQBNJ010000365.1 GCA_028288645.1 Sediminibacterium sp. | reverse complement strand
AAGACTGAACAGGAGCCTGATTGATTGGGGACTGAAATTCATGCGTTCTGCCACACCCGAAAAAGTAGAAGAAGCAGCTGTTCCATTGAGAGATATAGCCATCTTCAGTCAAAAACTGTACGAGGATTGGACACGCCTGCCTCAATTCAAATTTGCATACGAACACAAAGGATTGCTCGAGATATTTCAAACACAGGCGGGCGCGGATCATGCGCACCATATGGTGGAGAAAGCGCATAAGCTGGGTTTATTGGATACGGCGTTACTCGACTATGATCAACTGCAAAAATTAGAACCACAAACAAAGATCAATGCCATCGGAGCCGTGTGGTTCAAATGCGATGCGCATATTTATCCCAATAAATTAATGCAGCAACTGATTGCCGACCTGAAACAAAAAGGTGTGCGAATGATCGGCAATGAGGAGGTGAAAAATTTTGAAAGCAGCAATGGAAAGATCACTAAAGTGATCACGGAAAAAAATACATACGAGGCCGATACGGTAGTGGTCGCATCAGGATCCTGGAGCAGGGAAGTAGCAGCCAAAATGCAGGTGGCAATCCCGCTGGTAGCAGGAAGAGGATATTCAGTTACACTGGAAAATTCACCTTACAAAATAAATTATCCATCGGTATTGGTAGAGGGCCGTGTGGCGCTTACGCCGATGGATGGCAACAAGATCCGTTTCGGCGGAACGATGGAGATCACTTCTCACCGGGTTCCTCCACGAATGAGCCGTGTACAGGGTATTTTGCGGGCGGTGGAACGTTATTATCCCGAATTCAAAGTGCCCATGCCGGCAATGGATAAGGTATGGTACGGCTATCGTCCCTGTTCGGCAGATGGCTTGCCATATATCGGAAGAACCAAACAATGGAAGAACGTGGTAATGGCAACAGGGCATTCTATGCTGGGATTGAGTTTGGGCGCAGGTACCGGTAAATTGGTGGATGAAATTATTAATGAAGAGCAGTTTAGCATGAATATTGCTCCATTCGATCCGAATCGTTTCGATTGAGGAGAATGGGAACGCGGATGACACGGATTGAACGGATATACACGGATCAAATCGGTTTTAATCCGTTCAATCCGTGTTATCTGTGTTCTATTAAAAAGTATGAACGGACGCCGCAGTATCCAGTAAATTGTATTTTTACGCACCATTATGCACCAGAAAGCTAACTACTTACCATACGAAAGCACCGGCTATTTTTCAACGATTGTTTCCGATTATTTATCGCAATCTCCGCTATTACAACCTTTCTATCAACACGCACCAACATTTGATGGTATTAAAGCATCCATCGCCGCGAGGCAAACATTTAATACGCCGCGTAATGTATTGGTGGAAGTTTTGAAAGAGCAATATGCAAGCTTGGCTCTTTCAGAAAAAGTAAAGCAGAATAGACAGTTACTCGCTGATCAAAATACTTTCACCGTTACCACAGCACATCAACCTAATATTTTTACGGGCCCACTCTATTTTATTTATAAGATCCTGCATGCGGTGAAACTGGCCGATGAACTTAATGCGCAATTACTACAATACAAATTTGTTCCTGTTTATTATATGGGCAGTGAAGATGCTGACCTGGATGAACTGGGTTTTGTAAATGTAGGCGGACAAAAACTGGTTTGGGAAACCAAACAAACCGGCGCTGTTGGAAGAATGAAAGTTGATAAGGCCCTGCTCAAACTCATCCACGCCATTCACGGCCAGGTGGGCGTATTATCTTTTGGAGATGAATTTGCCGGCTTGCTGAACCAATGTTATACAGAAGGGAAAAGCATCCAACAGGCAACACTCGAATTGGTGAATGCATTGTTCGGCGAATATGGGCTGATCATATTAATACCTGATAACGCCAAACTGAAAACCGCATTTCATTCAGTTGTAGAAAAAGAATTAACGGAAAAGTTCTCTCACAAAATTGTAGCAGGTACCATTGAAAAATTAGGAGCACATCATAAAGTACAGGCCGGTGGCAGGGAGATCAATTTATTTTATTTGATCGATCACAAAAGAGAACGGATAGAGCAATCCGGTGATGCGTTTGAAGTAAAAACATTGAACCTCCGTTTTTCCAAAGAAGAAATTCTTGAAGAATTGAAAGAACACCCCGAACGTTTCAGTGCCAATGTAATTTTGCGCGGCGCTTTCCAGGAAACGGTATTGCCTAATATCGCTTTTATAGGCGGGGGAGGGGAGTTGGCTTACTGGCTCGAACTGAAGAATGTATTCGAAGCCGTTCAAATTCCTTACCCCGTATTGCTGCTGCGTAATTCTTTCCTGGTCATGAGTAAGGAACAGTCAGCAAAACTGGAAAAACTGGGTTTTACTGAAGCGGATCTTTTTAAAGACGAATTGAGCCTGCTGAATACATTGGTTAAACGTGAAAGCGAACACCAGTTAAGTCTCACAAACGAATTGCAGCAGGCAAAAGAATATTACGCGCATTTGCGAACTGTTACAGATGCTGTTGATAAAACCTTGTCGGAACATTTAATTGCCTTAGAAAAACAGGCCATCAAAAAACTCGCTGAACTCGAAAAGAAATTACTTCGTGCTGAACGTTTTAAATACGATACACAAAAACAACAGATCGCAAAACTAAAACAGACATTATTCCCTGCTAACAGCCTGCAGGAACGAACAGACAATATCTCTACCCATTACGCCACCCACGGCAAAGCCTGGCTTCGCATGATCTATGATGCATCTACAGGCATCAATAAAGGTTTTGGCATAATTATTATGTAACCCTCTCTATAGAGGCAATCATTATCAATTCATTAACAGCAACTGGATACAAAATTGTATCTATCCGGGAACGCATCTGATTCTTTCATAAAACCTTGCAACGTTAAATAGAATTATACACTGGTTGTTCTTATTGTAAACCTAACCATCAGTTATGAAGACTATTGCAAGAGTTGTACTGTGTATTTCTATTATTTCTTTTTCGTCTACGCCATCCCGGGCGCAAACAGAAAAATATCATTTCGAAGCCGGGATCAATCTCGGTACCTTATTATACCAGGGCGACCTGGTAGAAAGCCCGCTGGGTTCTTTCAAAGGGGCAAAGCCAATGATCAATATATGGATAGCCAAACCCTTCACGTCTTATTTCTCCTGGAGAGCGAATCTCACAGTGGGTTCTCTTAGCGCCGATGAATCACAGTTTGCAGCACCTTCATGGAAACAGACCCGCAATTTTGCGTTTAGTACTCCTCTTACCGAATTATCCGGCCTGTTGCAGTTTAACCTGAATGGTGATAATGGCCAGGCATCTTATCATGCGCTAACGCCCTACCTGTTAGCGGGCGCAGGTGCAACCTTTTTCA
>JAQBNJ010000364.1 GCA_028288645.1 Sediminibacterium sp. | reverse complement strand
GCCGGCCCTTTCCAGTTCACGTTTAAGCCCATGATAGAAGCCTGCCTGGCCACCAAAACCCATTACCTCGACATAACCGGCGAGATATCTGTATTTGAAAAAGCAAAAAGCTATCACACAAGGGCCAAAGAAGCCGGTATCATGATCATGCCCGGGGTTGGGTTTGATGTAGTGCCTACTGATTGTACCGCCCTATACCTGAAACAGCAAATGCCCGATGCCACGCATTTAAAACTTGCTTTTGCGATGATCGGCGGAAAACTTTCTCACGGCACAGCAACGACCATGGCAGAGAATCTTGGAGAAGGAGGCATGATCCGTAAAGATGGAATGCTGAAAAAAAAGCCGATGGGTCATAAAGGTTTCTGGCTCGACTTCGGCATCAAAAAGATCTTCGTGATGTGTATTCCATGGGGCGATATTTCTACAGCATATACCACAACGGGCATTCCCAATATTGAAACGTACACGGGCGTCTCTCCAAAAACATATTCATTATTGAAATGGCAGTTTTTGTACAACTGGTTATTGCGAACCGCTTTTGTCCGGAATATCGCCAAACGAAAGATCAAACAAAAACCAGCTGGCCCGAGTGATGAGATGCGTGAGAAAGCAAAAGGTTTTGTCTGGGGCGAAGTAATCAACGCCGCCGGCGAGAAAAAAACATCCCGCCTCCAATGTCCCGAAGGATATACCTTAACCGCCATTAGCAGCCTGCTGATCACCAAAAAAGTATTGGAGGGAAATTTCAAAACCGGTTACCAAACACCCGCGGGAATGTATGGCGCGGATTTGGTGATGGAGATACCGGGAGTGGAGAGAGAAGCTGTGAGCCATGAGCTGTGAGCTGTGAGCTTGCCTCCTCAGTACGAAGCTTTCCAATTACTAGTCAGCAAGCTCACAGCTCGTGGCCCATAGCTCATAGCTGCTTCAAAAAAAAATAGTTTTTCCCGCCGGAAAATATCACTTTCACCGTTCAATTAACGCACACACGATGGCCAGTAACCGCAAAGCCGCAATGGGCTTTATTTTTATTACTTTATTGATCGATGTAACCGGATTTGGATTGATCATTCCTGTGATGCCGAAACTGATAGAACAGTTATTGCACGATTCTTCAATCAGTAAAGCATCTCAATATGGCGGATACCTGACGTTGGCTTATGCGTTAATGCAGTTCCTTTTTGCGCCGGTGCTTGGTAACCTGAGTGATAAATACGGACGCAGGCCAGTATTATTATTTTCTCTATTTGGATTTGGAATAGATTATCTCTTTCTGTCTTTTGCACCTTCAATAGCATGGTTGTTCGTAGGTAGATTGATCGCCGGAGTGACAGGTGCAAGTTTTACAACAGCGTCTGCCTATATCGCTGACGTGAGCACTCCTGAAAACAGGGCGCAGAATTTCGGTATGATCGGAGCCGCATTTGGATTAGGATTTATCGTCGGTCCATTAATTGGTGGTTTACTGGGAGAGTTCGGCGCCAGAATTCCTTTTATGGTTGCTGCAGGTCTTGCACTGACGAATTGTTTGTATGGCTATTTTGTTTTGCCCGAATCATTGGACAAAGAACACAGAAGACCCTTTGAATGGAAACGCGCAAACCCTGTCGGATCATTGCTTCAGTTGAAGAAATATCCTGCCGTGATAGGGTTGGTGGGCTCATTGATATTGGTATATCTCGCTGCACACTCAGTGCAAAGCAACTGGAGCTTTTTTAATATTGAAAAATTTCAATGGACACCCAAAATGATCGGGATTTCACTTGGTGTAGTTGGATTATTGGTAGGAGGAGTACAGGGAGGATTGGTGCGCGTAATTAATCCAAAGATCGGAAATGAAAAAAGTGTTTACATCGGGTTGGCACTATATGCACTAGGACTTTTATTATTCGCTTTCGCTTCACAAAGCTGGATGATGTTCGTGTTCCTGATCCCGTATTGTTTGGGAGGAATAGCGGGGCCGGCTTTACAATCCATCATATCAGGACATGTGCCACCTAACGAACAGGGAGAATTGCAGGGTGCGTTGACAAGTTTGATCAGTGTTACCTCAATTATTGGCCCGCCGTTAATGACAGGCTTATTTGCTTACTTCACCAAACCAGGTGCGCCGGTACATTTTCCAGGCGTGTCTTTTTTATTAGGCTCCATCTTCATGATCGCAAGTGCTATATGGGCGTATGTTGTGTTGAAGAGTGAGAAAGAACATATCAATCAGCCATAAAAAAATTGCCACAGACGACACAGATTACCACAGACAAATTCTGTGGAAATCTGTGTCGTCTGTGGCAAAAGAATTTATTTTACTTTACTCGTAAACCAGCTATCCCTGATCCTCTTCATATCATCCGTAACAGTTTTACCGGAAGTTTCAAACGGAACCAATGTTACACCGGTTTGTTCTTTCAAGACAAGCTTTGTTTTCCTGTCTACGTTACGGTGTTTGTAAGTAACTGAAATTTCATCGCCGGGTTTCTTCCCGTTTACAAAAGCAGCTACATCCGCCTGCGTTTTTACTTCGGTGTTATCTAATTTCAATACTTCATCGCCGATATCAAGTCCTGCTTCGTATGCTGCCGTTCCTTTGATTGTATTGCTGCTGATGATCAATCTTTCAGGCGTAGTAGCAGCGCCGCCGGCGCCCCTGCCGCCAAAACCACCGCCGTTGAAAATACCCATAGTAGGTTTTCCTGTATTTGGATTTTTAATATCGTAACCTGCTTTTGCAAATAAAGATGCATAGTCGATCTGTTCATGTCCGTTCACATATTTTCCAAAGAATTCAGCAGCAAACTTTGCATCGCTGATGCTGGCTAATGTTTCCTGCATGGTTGCTACTGTGTAAGGAATCTCTTTTTTGCCAAAGCGTTTCCACATCGCCTGCATAAATGCATCGATGGTCTTGTGATACCTTGTCTGAAG
>JAQBNJ010000338.1 GCA_028288645.1 Sediminibacterium sp. | reverse complement strand
TTCGCGTCTCCTGCAAGCCCGATAGATTACCTGAAGATCCCTATTCAAACGCTGAAAGTGGGTGCATTGGGTACACATAATTGCCTGGGCCTGGCGAAAGAAAAAGGAGCGCGAATGCTTGTGGCTTCAACCAGTGAGGTATATGGCGATCCGCTGGTGCATCCTCAAACAGAAGAATACTGGGGTAATGTGAATCCGGTTGGACCAAGAGGAGTATATGATGAAGCCAAACGCTTCATGGAATCGATCACCCGGGCCTATCATACTTTTCATGGAGTAGAAACAAGGATCATACGCATCTTCAATACCTACGGCCCACGCATGCGTTTGAATGATGGACGCGCCTTACCTGCATTTATCGGGCAGGCATTGCGTGGCGAGGACCTCACTGTTTTTGGCGACGGCAGCCAGACACGTTCTTTCTGTTATGTAGATGACCTGGTGGAAGGCATCTATCGTTTGTTAATGAGTGATTATTCAATGCCGGTCAACATCGGCAACCCTAACGAGATATCCTTAAAAGATTTTGCTGAAGAAGTATTGAAACTAACCGGCGCATCAGTAAAGATCATTTACAAACCATTACCGGTTGATGATCCCAAACAACGCCAACCGGATATCACCAAAGCAAGAGAACTGCTTGGGTGGGAACCAAAGATCGACAGGACAGAAGGTTTGAAAAGGACCTACGAATATTTTAAGTCGCTGCCTAAAGAAGAATGGTCAAAACTACCCAAAGAGTTTGCTTCGGGGAAGAAATCATAACGCACCAGATGTCAAAACCACTTATTGTAGTTACAGGCAAAAATGGCCAGCTAGGCTGGGAACTGGAACAGTTATCAGCAAAATATACCAATGCGTTTGCTTTTTTATTTGTTGACAGGGAGTTGCTTGACCTTCTGCATCCTTCATCTATTCCATCTTTTTTTGAAAAACATTCACCCGCCTATTTTATTAACTGCGCTGCATATACAGCAGTGGATAAAGCAGAAACAGAACAGGGAAATGCGTATGTTATCAATGCAGAGTCTGTAGGTGTTATTGCGCAGCAATGTAGCAAGCATGATTGTACCCTGATCACGATCTCTACCGACTATGTATTTGATGGGAACGGGAAAGAGCCTTATCAACCCGGCACCGCAACCAACCCCGTTAATTATTATGGATACACAAAATTGATGGGAGAGCAACTGGCTTTAGCCAACAATCAAAACACAATTGTCATCCGTACTTCCTGGGTGTATAGTGAGCATGGGAATAATTTTGTTAAGACCATGCTGCGGTTGATGAAAGAAAGAACAGAACTAAAAGTGGTAAGCGACCAAGTAGGTTCACCAACCTATGCGGCCGATCTCGCCGCTACAGTATTTCAGATCGTTAGTTCTCTCGAAAAAGGAAATACGCATTATGGTATTTATCATTACAGCAATGCGGGGGTAATATCCTGGTTTGAGTTTGCTACGGCTATCAGGGATATATCCGGATCAAAATGTGAAGTATTGCCACAGCCCAGTTCAGCCTATCCAACACCGGCGAAAAGACCTGCCTATTCCGTGATGGATAGCAGTGATATAGCGAATGATTTTGGGATCGTTATGCATGATTGGAAGACAAGTATAACAACCTGCATCGCTAAAATGGAAAAATAAGTATACCACCCGGTCTGGCATTGTTTTTTCAGTCAAAATAGTCACCAATCTTTTTACCTATGAAAAGCAATATCACCGGAAGAGTGTCTATCCCGATCAATGTCCCTGCTTCACGGGTTTGGGAAGCACTCACCACTCCCGAACTGATCAAACAATATTTTTTTGGTACCAATGCCGTATCCGAATGGACGGTAGGCAGTCCAATCATTTTCCGCGGAGAATGGCAGGGAAAAAAGTATGAAGACAAAGGAACCATACTGGAGGTAATTCCACAAAAGTTATTCAAGTATAATTACTGGGGTTCCATGTCGGGAATAGAAGATAAACCTGAGAACTACGCAGACATTACCTATGCTTTGTCCGAAGAAAACAATATCACCACGCTCACCATTATCCAGGAAAATATTCCCGACGAAAAAATGAAGGAACATTCTGAACAAAACTGGAACAAAGTATTGACGGGCCTTAAAAATTTATTGGAGAAGAAACAATGATCGGTCCTGATAAAAAAAGAAACCTGCATTGGCAGGTTTCTTTTTTGAATATTGTCAGATATATTTTTATTAACCTTTCCCGTGTCCTTTTCCTTTGCCGTTTCCATTTCCGTTTCCGTTCCCCTTTCCTTTATTCTTTCCATTTCCATTGTCATTGTGTCCGCTATTACCGGGTCCATTATTCTTGTAGCGCTGGTCATGGCTATCCCTTATAACTATTTGCTTTGGCCCGTTTGCACCTTTGTATCTGGCGTATTTAGCCCTGTACACATTGGCACGTAAATACGGACGTGGCTCATTTACAACTACCTTGTAAGTATTATAGATATTGTAGTTATGGTAACGCCCAGGCAAAGAACTGGCAAATACCCATCTTCCGCCTTCGGGATATATAAATTGTCTTTGGGGAACATTATAATAAACATCCAGGTCAGGAAGATAATAGTAGTCCACATAGTCATAACCTTCCGGCCCCCATGCTGGTTGGCTTCCTATATTTATGTGTACGCTGATCTGTGCCCTGGAATGATTGGAAATGAGCAGGCTGAAAATGAGCGCTGTTAAAACCGTTAACCTTTTCATCGGTATTGTCTTTGGTGAAATAATACTAATGAAAATATCATGCCATTAACGATACCGGCATTGTAAAATGCGATTTATAGCTTTTCTTTTTTAGCTGCCATATAGATATCTTTTTCATGTTTATCCAGCTTCTCTATTGCATAACGGAGCATTGTTCTCGGCATGCTCACAGCATGAAGATCAAGAAAATCAAGCAATTGCTGTTTATCTCTTTTACCTGCTTCTCTTATCCAACTTCCAACCGCTTTATGTATCATTTCATGTTTGTCTTTGACCAATAATTTTGCGATCTTAAAAGTATCAGTCACATCATTTTGCCTGATAAAAAAGTAAGTGCTTACGATCGCTGTTCTGCGTTCACAAACATTCGCTGATTTGGCCAGCTTATATAAGATCGTTCTTGGTTTGTCGAACAGGTAACCGCCAACCACGTAAGGTGCACTGCGGTCAACCATATCCCAGGTATCTATTTTGTCATGCTTTGCTATATACAGGTTGAACAATTCTTTTTTCTGTTCTACCGTTATCTTTTTATCCCTTGCCTGGAAATCCATGATGCACACTGCGCCCATCCTCACTTCATAAAATTCGCTGTCGAGCAGTTTATTAATTTCACTGATCGGCATTTGCGTAAACTGTTTTGCAACCGCAAACAGGTTTGACATGCGAATACCTAAGAATTTACTCGCAAAGCCTTCATCCCTGAAAAAACGCTGCACTTCTTCAAACGCCGGTTTTGTTTGAAAGGTCGATAACTTTTCAAAAAAATGTTTGGCAGTTAATACGGGTACTTTCACGTTTCAGTTAAATTTTTAAAATGAATC
>JAQBNJ010000286.1 GCA_028288645.1 Sediminibacterium sp. | reverse complement strand
ATCAGCAATATTGGAGATCCTTTTATAGCTGGCAGGTTTTGTGATCTCGGCCATTAATTTATTGGTGAAACCCGGTACTTCAGAATGAACCTGTTTGGGATCGACAAGCGTTTTGACAGCGAACTTTTTCAGTTTACCGCCTATGGTTGTTTGTTTCTTATTGATTGATTGAAATGCTTCGTCAACAAGTCCATGCAGGCCATTGTTGATCTCTTTGCGTAATCCTGCCTGCTGTTCCGGCGACAGCCTGAAGTCTTCTATTTTATCACCTGCTGAAGCCACCACCTGATCGCGCCACCTATCTACCGACAATAAACCGAAAGAGACATTATTGACAAAAGCGTGATCTGTTTTGTATTGTTTTCGTTTCTCTGTTAATCCATGCACCTGGTAACCGCACCAGGCTTCGATGAGCAGCACAATAACCAGGCCCGCGATCAGCAAGGGTTTGATAAACGCGGGTGCGGTAGGCTTCAGATCGTGCTGACCGGTCATGCTGCTTTTTGTTTTTTATAGGTGATCGTGAATTTTTTTGTTATTTTTTTCAGGATAGCCGACAACACAAATCCGTAGATCACAAACGAGATAAAAATGATATAACCCGGTTGAACAGATGTATTGTTGGTAGAAATAGTGGTAACATTACTGTTGTCGAAATGTAAACCTGAGAGTGTTGTGTTAACGATGCCGTTAAAACCGATATAGGTCATCAGGATGGCTACCACCATTACATCCGCCATGCTCCATTTGCCGGATTCAAAAGCGAAATATTTGATGAGTTTTTTCTTTCTCCAGGTTTCACTCACCAGCGCAACACCCGTTGCCGATAGTTTCATAAAAGGAAACAGCACGCTGAACACCAGGATCAATACACCCACCACCTGTGAATCAAATCGCCCCGTATTCAATAGCAGCCTTACTACATCAATGATACTTTTACTTTGAAAGAACAATCCCTGGTCCTTAAAAGAAATGGCTTTTCCGAGGAAATGCAGATCCATCCTGGAGATCCTTGCATCTATCTCGATCATGGTGGTGGTAAGTCCTACCATCAATAATATCATCGCAGACAATACCGATAAAATATAAAGTGGTACATGAAGATTTCGTGTATTACGCAGTACGATCCACAACAAAAGAATGGCAACAATACAACCCAGCATACCAAACGCATAGAAATAAGTATCCGATTTTATTTGTGCCAGCCGTGCCGAATTTTTTACTTCGAAACTTTCTTTACTTGCTGCGCCGTACCTGCGAAAGACCGAATCCATCAGTTGTTTTGTGGCGGCTA
Organism: Sediminibacterium sp.; assembly: GCA_028288645.1. Lineage (GTDB taxonomy): Bacteria > Bacteroidota > Bacteroidia > Chitinophagales > Chitinophagaceae > Sediminibacterium. The sequence goes on along the minus strand of JAQBNJ010000286.1, from coordinate 3,925 downwards.
CCGAACTGTCGTAAGATGTGCGGCCCATCTGCGCGAGTGCCGTGTCAACTAATGTTGAAACCTTTTTATAGGTGGCGGGTTTGGTGATCCCGGCCATCAGCTTCTGCGTATAACCGGGGATCTGCGCCTCTATTTTATCCTGGCTCACAAATGTTTTTACAACGAGCTTTTTGAGTTTGCCTCCAATTGATTTTTGCGGCTTGTTGATGATCTCAAATGCATGTGCCACCAACGTGCGTAACAACTGGTTGATCTCCTTCCTGAGTTCTGCCTGCTGTTCGGGTGTGAGCCGGTACTGCCTGATCTCTGAGCTTGCTGCGGCAATTACCTGCTCACGCCATACATCCACCGACAATAAGCCATATTGTACATTGTTGACAAATGCATAATCCAGTTTGTATTCTTTCTGCTGCGTGGAAAGATGGTATACTTTAAAGCCGCAAAGCCCTTCAATAATGAGAATGACCGTAATGCCGGTGATCAATAACCATTTGGTAACCGGGTTGGCTTGTTTCAAAGGTTTATCGGCAGGCATCGGTGTTTGTATAAAAATGAATCACGGGCATTCTTTATTTAATCATTTATGGGTTGCCGGTTAATAAAGTACGACAAAATCAACAATGGTTCACGGATTCCTGTCAGTGAACCTAAATAGCTATGAAATTGTTATGCCATCAAAAAAATAAGAATATCTTATCTTTTCAGGGAATACGTAAGGTTATGACAAGAAAAATGAGATCCCGGTCGAAAACGAACAGCGGACTGAAAAAATTGACCTTTAGCGCTTTAATGGCAGCGGCGGTTTTTGCCGTACTTTCCTGTTTACATTTTGAATTGAAAATGCGCCTGTTGGTGGGTTGGGATGTATTTTGCCTGACCATGATCGCCTTTAGCTGGGTGCTGTTTTTCACAACTAACCAGAAAGAAGTCAGTAAAGTAGTGGAATCGCAGGATGAGGGGATCAAAGCTATTTTCGGGATCGTCCTGGTAGCCGTATGTTTCAGCCTGTTCGGAACGCTGTTATTACTGAAAGAGTCAACAGGCAATACTGTTAATAAAATCGTGCATATACTTGTATCACTTTCCCCTGTATTACTTTCCTGGATACTGTTACATACGATCTTCACCATGCGCTACGCACATTTATATAACGATCACAACAAACTGAACTCGGGCACCGATGTAGGTGGAATCGACTTCCCTACAAAGGCACAGCCAGATTATGTGGACTTCGCCTATTTCTCTTTCGTAATCGGGATGACCTTCCAGGTGTCTGATGTGCAGGTCAATTCCCGTGTAATCAGGCGTTTTGTTTTACTTCATAGCCTGATCTCTTTTATATTCAATACAACCATTGTGGCACTCACCATTAATGCGGTTGCAGGACTGACAAAGTAGGACCGCTGTAATGATAGCTGCAGGAAACTAAGAATTGAATATATTTGGCTAACAGCTTTGACCTGATAAACAGACAGACATGCCGGGAGATACTTTACGTCTTAATCACACAGTAAAAGACAAAAATACATATGATGCGATCATCGTTGGATCAGGTATCAGCGGTGGATGGGCCGCAAAAGAACTTTGTGAAAAAGGTTTGAAAGTATTGCTGCTTGAACGCGGAAAGAATGTTGCGGAGCACCCGGTTTATCCAACTGCAAATATGGATCCATGGGAGTTTACACACAGGAACTCATTGTCGCGTGATGATAAAAAAGATCATGCCATACAAACCAGGCATTACTCTTACCGGGAAGACAATAAACATTTTTACATCAACGATACGGAAAACCCGTACGATGAGATCAACCGTTTCGATTGGGTCCGTGGTGATATAGTGGGAGGCAGATCACTGTTATGGGGCCGCGCCTGTTACCGCTGGAGCGATCATGAATTTGAATCGAACCTGAAAGACGGTCATGGTGTTGACTGGCCCATCCGTTACAAAGACATTGCACCCTGGTATGATTATGTGGAGCGCTTCGCGGGCATCAGCGGAAACAAAGATGGGCTCGACGTTGTACCCGATGGACAGTTTCAGCCACCTTTCGAAATGAATTGCGTGGAGAAGGATTTTAAAACAAGGCTCGAATCAAAATACCATAACCGCAACGTTATTATCGGAAGGACAGCAAATTTAACGCAGCCGGTGAATGGCCGTACACAATGCCAGGTAAGAAATCTCTGTCACCGCGGTTGCCCGTTTGGTGCTTATTTCAGTACCAATGCCAGCACCATGCCGGCAGCCATTGCCACCGGTAATCTTACCGTGCGCCCCGGCTCATTGGTAACACAGGTGTTGTACAATGAACAAAAACAAAAAGCAAGCGGCGTAGAGATCATCGATACGGAAACAAAAAAAACAGAAACTTTTTATGCAAAGATCATTTTCCTGAATGCATCAACTGTTGCAACAGCTGCCATATTGCTTCGTTCCACTTCACATCGTTTTCCCAATGGATTGGGTAACGGCAGCGACCAGGTGGGGCGCAACCTGATGGACCATCACAAAGGCATTTCCATTTTTGCAAATGTTGATGGTTTTGAAGACAAGTATTATTATGGACGCAGGCCCAATCCACTCTTTATTCCCAAATTCAGAAATATTAAAAATGATATTACGCCTGCATTCCTGCGGGGGTATCATATGAATGCGACAGCTGCAAGGGAAACACCGGAACCTGCTGCGCAGATCGGAGCCGATTTTAAAGAAGCACTTACCGAACCTGGTGGATGGAAGATCCGCGTATATGGTTACGGTGAATGTTTGCCTTACCCTGATAACCGCATTACACTGAATAAAGAAAAGAAGGATCCATGGGGACTGTCCATGCTCACCATTGACTGTACTTTCCGCGAGAATGAAAAAAAGATGCATGATGATATGGTTGCGTCCGGCATTGAAATGCTGACCTCATTGGGTTACCAAAATGTAACAGACAAATCCGCCATCTCAGCGCCCGGCAATGCCAACCATGAAATGGGAACAGTAAGAATGGGAAGAGATCCGAAAACTTCTGTGCTCAATGGCTTCAACCAGATGCACGAAGTGCCGAATGTATTTGTTACCGATGGTTCATCTATGGCTTCGAGTTCATGCATCAATCCATCTATTACCTATATGGCGCTTACAGCGAGGGCCTGTGATTATGCGGTGAAGGAATTGGGAAAGGGAGATTTGTGATGTTTTTGAAGAAAGGAAATCTCACCGCCAGTACATGACGCATCCAGATAATTTATCGGAATGTATGAATGAATACTCAATTAATTGGGTATCAATATATTATATCGTAAATAAACAGTATTATGATTTCATTTGAAAAAAGATAAAAAATATTTTTCAAGGATTCGTATATTGCAACTGAAATTTAGTTGCACATAATAAAAATGAAATAAAAAACAGAAAAAAGTACGCGAAAAAAATCTGAATATCAATCAAGAAAAATCAAGTGGAAAATCTGGCGGAAAACTAAGTGAAAAGAAAATTTGAAAAAAAATTAAGCGAAAAAGAACCTGAAAAAATCAATCGAAAAAAAGTCAAGCAAGAAAATCTGAAAAAAACAGGCAAAAAGGAAATTTGAAAAAGTTAATCGACATACAGCTAATTGAAAATTTAAAAATAATCATTATGAAGAACATTAAGAATCACGGCTATTGTTCGGCCGGTCACATTTTCAATCTAAGTAAATGGCACAAATTAAAAAGCTTATAAATAAATTAGTATCCAATCCAAAGGATTTTACGTGGGATGAATTAACAACGGTATTGGCCCACTTTGGATACGTCGAATTAAATAAAGGGAAAACAGGAGGGTCAAGAAGAAAGTTTGCGGATGAACACAACCACATTATTAATCTTCATAAGCCTCATCCTAAACAGATTTTAAAAAGTTATCAAATAAAGCAGGTAGTAATTTCTCTTACCG
>JAQBNJ010000138.1 GCA_028288645.1 Sediminibacterium sp. | reverse complement strand
GGGAATGAGCGGTCTGGAATTATTAGAACGGATCAAACAGAAATACCACACGCCGCCACCGATTGTGATGATGATCACCGCATATGGTGATGCGGAAAATTATAATACAGCGATGAAACTGGGTGCTGACGATTTTCTGACCAAGCCCGTTGATTTTGCATTGTTCAAAGAAAAATTAAAACTCTGAGTATGGCCAAAATTTTAGTGGCAGATGATGAAGTGGACCTGGAAACACTGATCAAACAAAAATTCCGTAAACAGATCCGCGACCAGAAATACGAATTTGTTTTTGCCATGAATGGTAAAGAAGCCATTGCCAAATTGCAGGAGCACACAGATATTTCTATGGTGCTGAGCGATATCAATATGCCGGAGATGGATGGCCTTACGTTGCTTACGCATCTTACAGATTCAAATCCGTTGATGAAAACGGTAATGGTATCCGCATATGGCGATATGGACAATATCCGCACTGCCATGAATCGCGGTGCTTTTGATTTTGTCTGCAAACCCGTAAATTTCGAGGACCTCGAACTGACCATCGAAAAAACAATGAAGCACGTGGCGCAGTTGAATGAAACCCTGCTGGCTATCAAAGAAAACAATATTCTCCGGATGTATGTGGATGAGAACGTGCTCAAATTCATGGGTAGCCGCGAATTTGGAGAATCCATTATGGTGAATGAAACGATGGAAGCCACTACGGTATTTATAGACATCTGTGGATTTACTGCGATCACTGAAGCAGAACCTGCGGATACGGTTGTAAGATTGCTGAACAAATATTTTGACGTAATGGTAAAAGAGATCCTTGCGCAAAAGGGACATGTAGATAAATTTATCGGCGATGCGGTCATGGCTGTATTCCGTGGCAACTTTCATTTGGATAGGGCCATCGATGCCTGTCTTTCCGTACGCGCACATATTGCCAAACTACCCAAAGAAGAAAATGATGTCAGTTTCATGCCACAGGTAGCGATCGGCATCAACAGCGGGGAATTGATCTCCGGAAATATCGGCTCTGGCAACCTTCGCAGGTTGGATTATACAGTGATAGGCGATGTGGTTAATACAGCGGCCCGTCTCCAATCCGCCGCAAAAGCCGGGCAGATCCTGATCTCACAGGAAGCCTATGAAAAAGTAAAAGAATCATTTAATTGCAACCCGATAGGGGAAGTGAGCCTGAAGAATAAAGTGAAACCGGTAATGATCTACGAAGTAGTTGATTAAAACAATCATAAATATTGAGCTTTAAAATAAAATGTATCATGGATCTGCAGCTCAAAAATAAGGTCGTTATTGTAACAGGCGGCGCCAAAGGAATAGGCGAAGGAATTGTAAGGGTATTGGTAGCCGAGGGCGCCATACCGGTTATTGTGGGAAGAAGTGAGTCTGACAATACAAGATTGGTAGATGAAATAGTATCGGCCGGTGGCCACGCATGGCAGGTAGTGGCGGAATTATCTGACCCCGAGGCTTGTAAAAAAGCTGTTCAATCCATCGTTGAAAAATTCGGAAGGATAGAAGGACTTGTAAATAATGCCGGTGTGAATGATGGTGTAGGATTGGAAAAAGGTAACTACGAAAGATTCATGCAGAGCCTGCACAAGAATGTGGTGCATTATTACCTGATGGCACATTTTGCTTTGCCCGAACTGATCAAATCAAAAGGCCCGATAGTAAACATCTCTTCTAAAACTGCTGAAACGGGCCAGGGTAATACCTCTGCCTATGCAGCATCCAACGGTGGAAGAAATGCTTTAACGAGAGAATGGGCCGTTGAATTATTAAAGTATGGTATCCGTGTAAATGCATTGGTAGTTGCGGAATGCTGGACACCGCTTTACGAGGCCTGGATCAAAACAGTTCCTGACCCTGCCGCGAAACTGGCAGAGATCAATTCCAAAATTCCATTGGAGAACCGCATGACAACAAGTGAAGAGATCGCCAATATGGTGGTGTTTCTTTTATCACCAAGATCGAGTCATACCACCGGCCAGTTAATTCATGTTGATGGTGGTTATGTACATTTAGACAGAGCCCTTGCAAATGCATAACCCCTCTGTGAAACTCCGTGCCCTCTGTGTCTCTGTGGTAAAAAAAATCGCAGCGAAGGTTTTACCACAGAGACACAGAGGACACAGAGTTCCACAGAGAAATACTAACTCATGAGAACACTGATCTGTACAACACCAGGAGAATTCACCTATGCTGAGGCAGAGGAACCGCTGCATAGGGAAGGCCATACATTGCTACAGATCAAACGCGTTGGTATTTGTGGTACAGACCTGCATGCTTTTGAAGGCACGCAACCTTTCTTTAATTATCCCCGCATACTTGGCCACGAACTCGCCGCCGATATCATAGAAACAGGACACCCCGGTTTTACAAAAGGTGAAGCAGTTACCATCATCCCCTATTTTAATTGCGGCGACTGTATTGCCTGCCATTCAGGCAAACCGAACTGCTGCACAAATTTGAAAGTTTGCGGTGTACATATCGACGGAGCGATGGCTGATCAGTTTTCGGTGCCTTCTTATTCGTTAGTTCATGGTGAAGGATTGAGTTATGATGAGCTCGCATTGGTAGAACCGCTTGCGATCGGTGCGCATAGTATCAGGAGGGCCGATGTTAAAGAAGGAGAATACGTATTGGTAGTAGGCGCCGGCCCCATTGGTCTCGGAACCATGGAATTTGCAAGAATAGCCGGTGCAAAAGTGATCGCAATGGATGTGCAGGAAAACAGGCTGGCTTTCTGCAAGGAAAAATTAAAAGTTGATCACACGATCAACCCATCTACAGAGAACGCTACAGAAAAATTATCAGCTATTACCGACGGTGATATGCCAACAGTTGTGATCGATGCAACAGGCAACCTGAAAGCCATCAACCAATCGTTTCAATACATTGCACATGGCGGAAAATATGTACTGGTAGGTTTGCAGAAAGGTGAGATCAGTTTCAGTCACCCAGAGTTTCACAAGCGTGAAGCTACGCTCATGAGCAGCCGCAATGCTACCCGCGAAGATTTTGAACATGTGATCGCATGCATGAAAAAAGGATGGGTAGATCCAACCAATTATATCACGCATCGTGTGAATTTTGAACAGGTGAAAGATATGTTTGCTGATTGGTTAAAGCCGGAAAACGGCGTGATCAAAGCAATGGTAACACTCTGATGATAGGAGAAAATTTCGCTAAGAGGAGGACAGGAGTGAAAGAGTGTGACAAGAGGAATTACTCTTATGGCTCTTTTTCTCCTGTCTTTCTCTTAGCGAAATTCCTTATACAAGAACAGTTTATAATTTTAGTCCACTCTCAAATTGCAATCATGAAGAACAGGTATTTTATCTTATGCTTTGTTATTCTTTTACCCCTCATTGCCATCTCTCAAAAAAGAGAATGGATACAACCCACCGAACTCTGGCCCGATCAGAATGGCGATCATATACAGGCCCATGGTGGCGGTATCACTAAAGTGGGCAAGACCTATTACTGGTATGGAGAAGAACGCAGGCAGGGGCTCGATACAGCAAAACGCTTTGTAAGCTGCTATGCTTCAAAGGACCTGATCAACTGGGAGTTCAAAGGGGATGTGTTGCAATTGGCAGATCCCGAAAACTTAGGCAGGCGCTGGGTTTGCGAACGCCCCAAGGTTTTTTACAATGCCAAAACAAAAAAGTATGTGATGTACCTGCACCTTGATAACAGTACCTACAAACTGGCGCGTGTGGCTGTTTGCATAAGTGATAAACCTGATGGTAATTATATTTATGTAAGAAGTTTCCGTCCACTCGATCACGAGAGCCGCGATATCGGTCAGTTTGTGGATGATGATGGCACTCCTTATCTCATCTTTGAGGACCGCCCTTTTGGTTTTCGCATTGCTACATTGTCCGAAGATTATTTGAACGTAGAGAAAGAAGTATGCCTGATCCCCTTTCACATGGAAGGCGGCGCTGTGGTACATTATAACGGTTTGTATTATGCGATCGGTTCTGCATTAACAGGCTGGAATGCCAACCCGAATAAATATGCAACTGCCGCTTCATTGGCAGGGCCATGGACAGAATTCAAAGACATTGCGCCACCAGAAACAAAAACCTATGGCTCGCAATCCACACTGATGTTGAAAGTAGTTGGAAAGAAAAAAACAACCGTCATCTTCATGGGCGATATCTGGAAACCCCGCACCCAATGGGATTCACGTTATCTCTGGATGCCAATGGAAATAGGCGATGGAAAACTCTGGTTGCCGGAACCGAAGGCGTGGAAGGTGGATTTGAAGAGTGGGGAAGTGGCGGTTAAGGAATAATGAACACTGAATGTTGAAGTATTACCCTCTGATACGCACAGCATTCTGATAGCATGCCAGCACTGAAGCTTCACTTCAACATTCAAAATTCCTTGTTCAGTGTTCAATATTCGTTCCTCATCACTCGATCGTTCGCACCATAATATTCCTATAATGCACCACGCTCTTCGGATCATGCCCCTGTAATGCAAAAGTGCCGCTGGAGATCACGCGCTGTTCATCGCCTTTTTTGCGGGTTGGATTGGCGGGTTCGGTATAATCAACTACGGTCTTATCATTGATCTTTATCGTTACATGTTTGCCTTCTACTTTAATGTATTCGGTGTACCATTCATTATCTTTTACATACACTTCTTTTACATCATCAATGCCGTATAAGCTGCCGGTTCTGCGCCAATCGGTGTGAGAATTGTTTACCTGTACTTCATAACCTTTTGCGGGCCAGCTGCTATCCTGGTAAACCGTATGAAAGTAAATGCCTGAATTGGCGCCGGGAAAGGTCATTACATCGGCCTTGAACTCGAAGTTCCTGAAATTATGATCCATTACTTTACCATTGTAAAACAGGTGTGCCGTGTTTCCATGCACGATGATCATGCCACTATCAACTGAAAAGGTTTCTGCATTCGCGCCTACTTTCCAGTTTGTGAGCGACTTACCGTTGAACAAAGAGATCCATTTGCCTGAACCTGGTTTATTCGCGCCTGCACAGGAGAACAGGGTAATGATGAGCAGGGAAGGAATTAGCTTTTTTCTCATATTGCTTCAGTTAAAATGATGAGCGCTATGAAACTAAGAATTTAAGTTTGATCTTTAGCAACTAATTATTTACTTATTATTGTAACTGAAATTCATGCTAATGGAAGAAATACTGATCGTGGTAGTGGATTCAGGTTCGGCTTATATTGAAAAGCTCAACAAGCGCCTTTACCAGGAGATCGAGTGTGCACACTATTATCATGAAGTAACCGAACTGGCCAAGGGGCTACAGCGTTCTCTGCACCTTTTCCGCAAAATTCAAAACCCAACTTTCCTTCCCATATTGTTACGTAGTTATGAAACGCTGGAGGGAACTTACCTGCATTCAGGCAAAGTGCTTTCTATCCGCCAATATTATATCCATGGAAATAATGGCCCGGAAGGGAGGTTAAAGATCCTTGCCGATAATAAACAGCAATACGATGTTCCCCTGGAAGCTTTGGAACAATTGGGCATGTAGTATCCCTGTTTTATCATTTCTTAATCGCTGTTCCCTATGCTATGATGTATCTTACAGATCACGGTAACCCCCGGTCGTATATGATGCGTAAAAA
>JAQBNJ010000247.1 GCA_028288645.1 Sediminibacterium sp. | reverse complement strand
CAGGTGCCTGCCAGGAATTTGTTACATGAGCTGAATCACAAACAAACAGATCCTAAAACACGTGTGTTTGGTGATGGTAGTTTTCTTCGTCCTAATTTTTTTCAGCCTTACGACTGTAAAAATGTTTTGATCTCGGGAGTAAAAATGATCAATTCCCCTATGTGGAACGTAAATCCTGTGCTGTGTGAGAATGTAACCATTGAAAATCTAAAGATCATTGCACACGGAACCAATACCGATGGGGTAGATCCCGAATCATGCAAAAATGTATTGATCAGGAATTGTTATTTTGATACAGGTGATGATTGCATTGCGATCAAATCCGGCCGCGATGAAGATGGCAGAAGGATCAACCGTCCCGCTGAAAACCATATCATCGAAAATTGCGAAATGAAAGACGGGCATGGCGGCGTAACCATCGGCAGTGAAATATCAGGCGGTGCCAAAAATATTTATGCCATCAATTGTACCATGAGCAGCCCCAATCTCGACATCATCATACGTTTGAAAACAAGTTCCAGCCGCGGGGGTATTATTGAGAATATTTTTGTGAAAGACATCAAGGTTGGCACTTATAAAAATTCAGCGGTAAGCATCAACATGTTTTACGAAACACCTGGAAATTTTATGCCAACGATCAGGAATGTATGGGTGGAAAATATGAATGTTGAAAGAGGAGGTGAATTTGGAATATATGTTCATGCTTATAAAGAATCGCCTTTTGAAAATTTTCGCATGACCAACAGCACGATCCGTGGGGTGAAAACACCGCTGCAGATCGACTATATAACAAACAGCCAGCTGAACAATGTATCGATCAATGATAAGACCGTTACACTACCGCAATAAACAAATACTATATGCGAAAAACATTGAAACAGGTAAGCCTGCTGGTATTGGTGATCTCTTTGTTAAGTACCAACTGCATTGTTGCACAGGTCCCGGCAACATTGCCGCAATACGTTGCCGACCTTATTGTTGCCAGGGATGGATCAGGACATTTCAAAACCATCCAGGAGGCCGTGAATTCTGTTCGTGACCTTTCCGACAGGCGTGTAACGATCCATATCAAAAATGGCGTGTACCGGGAAAAACTGGTGATACCTTCCTGGAAAACAAATATTTCTTTACTGGGTGAGAGCAGGGAGGGAACCATTATTACTTATGATGATTTTTCAGGCAAACCTAACCCGGGTGGAACGGATGCATACAGTAAAGACAAATTCACAACCTATACTTCCTACACAGTGCTGGTGCAGGGGAATGATTTCAGTTCCGAAAACCTGACCATTCAAAATACAGCGGGCCCCGTGGGACAAGCCGTAGCATTGCATGTAGAAGCAGACAGGGTGGTAATAAGGAATTGCAGGATACTTGGCAAACAGGATACCTTGTATACAGGCAAAGAGAACAGCCGCCAATACTACGCGGATTGTTTTATTGAAGGAACCACCGATTTTATTTTCGGTGAAGCGATAGCCGTTTTTGAAAACTGCACGATCAGGAGCCTTGTCAACTCTTATGTAACCGCGGCCGCAACAAGAAAGGACCAACCCTTTGGATATGTCCTGTTCAATTGCAAACTAATAGCCGATACGGCCGCAAAAAAAGTTTACTTAGGCAGGCCATGGCGCCCGTATGCAAAAACGATTTTCATTCATTGTGAGCTGGGCAGCCATATTCTTCCCGAAGGCTGGAATCCCTGGAAAGGCGATGCGATGTTTCCTGATAAAGAAAAAACGGCCCTCTATGCAGAATATGAAAACTCCGGGCCGGGTGCCAATGCTGGCGGGCGCGTAAGCTGGTCGAAACAGTTAACAAAGGCAGAAGTGCTAAAATATACACCCCAAAACATATTAAGCGGTAACGATCATTGGGATCCACTCCATATAAAGTGACAACGCATTCTTTGCCACGCTCTTAGAGCGCGGAGCCTGCAGGTTTTTGGTAAACCCGGATGTAGTCAGGTACCTGTTTTTTACCCGCCTTTCCATCTCTTTTATGGGAAGATGACGCCTTCTCCCCCAAAAATACACCGTTTTTTCACCCGAATTCACCCATTTTTTGCCGTTTAAACCCCCGAAAAAACGGGCGGGTACTACAAGTCGAAATATTAAAAAAGTAGGAATAAAACTACATGAATTGTAGTAATATTGGCGGTTTATGCCCATTACTTCGGGTAAATGCAAATTTTTGCAGGAATAAGATAGTCTTTTTTGAATTTTAACGTTACTCTTTTTAACTGCGGCAAACCTATCCCCGGAAATACACTTGAAAAGTCATTAATATTGGTATATCTATTTGTTTATCAACAAATTATAAATTAATTCAAAGATTTCTATTAGTGAGCATATTTTTTAACTGGTTTAGAGCGGCAAAACCGGTCAGGAAGGCTGTGGAAATCTTTTTTAAGTTTTTTTTATATTTTAGTGAAAGAATAGATGCTTTTAGTATATTTGTAGTATAATCTTTACGTTGTCGCATTTATTATTTACGTGCTGATTATAAGACAGAAAGCTCAGATTCTGAAAGTTCTGCGCCACAAATCCAAACGGTTCTAAATATCCTGATTAGCCTCTGGCCCTTGTCCAGATTGAGTTTCAAGGTTTTTGAAATTTTATATCCTGTTACGATTTTAAGAAATCGGTGATCAATTAAAAAACTAATTGGCGCCAAATTTTGATAACGCATATGAGCCTGAACTTCTACACGAAAGCAACTGCAACAATGGTTTCCCTGAGAAAATCTTTACTGTTTTTTCTTGTCGCTGCCTTCTTGTTTGTGAATAACTCACAGGCGCAAACTGCCACCGCGTTAACTTTCGACGGCACCAGCAATCCTAAAGACTTTGTTACTATTCCGGTTAGACCCGAGCTTAATATCAGCGCCGCCATCACCATTGAAACATGGATCAAACCAACCAAGTCTAGCGGCGTTCAGGATGTAATTTGCAAATCAAGCGACACAGCGAGCAGCGGTTATGTTTTCCCAAGAATAAATTCAGGATTGACTACGATCGATTTTCTTGTCAATATCAATGGGGGTAGCTGGGCAACATTGCGCGTGCCTTATGGCGCCAGCAAACTGAACGAGTGGCACCATGTAGCTGCTACCTACGATGGGTTTATTATGAAGGTCTATATTGACGGTGTTCTGCAAAGCCCGACCCTTTCCGTTATAGGAGAGATCATGGTAAACAACAACCCGCTCACCCTCGGTG
>JAQBNJ010000048.1 GCA_028288645.1 Sediminibacterium sp. | reverse complement strand
CTGATTGGCATGGGTTCGATCGTGATGGACAGGTGCGTGGTGCATAGCAATTCCATCATCGCTGCAGGCGCCGTTTTACTGGAGGGACCGATCGTAGAAGCAGGCAGTATTTATGCAGGAGTGCCCGCTAAAAAAGTAAAAGATATTTCAAAGGATTTGATCAACGGCGAGATCAACCGGATTGCCAACAATTATATTAAGTACGCATCATGGTTCAGTGAGCACAATGATTGCCCGGGAGAAGAGAAAAAGTGAAAAGTTAATAGTTAAAAGATATTTTAGAATGATAAGGCTTCCCGTAGTTATTTTTTACTGCCTGTTGTGCAGTTTCATACAGGTCGATAAAAAACCCGCTAATACCCAGGAGCTTTCTTTCCTCAAAGCAAATGACCTGAAAATAACCGTTAATTATTTTGATGAAAAATCAATTCCTTATGATATAGCAGGCGATTGTTCAGAGAGATACGCATTTGATACCCTCATGCTGCATGCAAATAAAATGGTGCTATTTACAGATCTCGGTTCTGTTGCTATCATGAAGATCAACTATCAACTGATCCATTTCAAATTCGATCGTGCCGAAGTTGGCGCCAAACAGACTACCCATATTTACTCAGGAGAAGGATATACGATCAGGTTCACATCAAAACAAATCAAGAAACTGGATGATGAATACTTTGTTCATAGCGGAACACTTGAGATCTCTAAGAACGGGCAGAAGAAAATTTATTATGTGCTGGGGAAATATGGGTGCTGACACGGCAGCTATGAGCTGCGAGCCATGAGCTATGAGCTTGTTGCTCACAGCTCGAAGCTCACAGCCCATAGCTGATCCTCAATACAAATTCTCCTCCATCGTATCCAATATCGTAAGATAACTCACATAACGGTCAACAGAAACTGTTCCTGCATTCACTGCATCTTTCACGGCGCATCCCGGCTCGTTGATATGCATGCAATTATTGAACTGGCATTCATTGATCAGGGCACGCATCTCAGGAAAAAAATGAGAAAGTTCCTGTTTGCTGATATCTACCAAACCAAACTCACGTACACCCGGTGTATCAATGATCTGCCCACCTGTGTTAAGATCAAACATCTCTGCAAAAGTGGTTGTATGCAATCCTTTACCGCTCCACCCGCTCACTTCCTGTGTGCGCAAATTGAATTCAGGAAATACCGCATTAATAAAAGTTGATTTGCCCACGCCACTATGCCCGCTCAATAACGTGGTCTTATTATGCAACAATGTTTTCACTTCCTCAACACCAGAATTATTTTGTACGCTTACCAATACTACTTTATAACCGATGGCCTCATAGATTCCTTTCAGCAAAGAAAATTTTTCCATTTCCTTTTTCTTATAGATATCCGATTTATTAAAAACGATCACAGCCGGAATATGGTAAGACTCACAGGAGATCAGGAACCTGTCCATAAAACCTTGCGATGTTTTGGGTTCTTTCAGCGTAGCGAACAAAATACTTTGGTCGAGGTTTGATGCAATGATATGGTGCTGTCTTTTGTTATGCGGCGATACCCGCGCTACATAATTGCGGCGGTCGTAAATATGATCTATCATTGCCGATTCTTCCTGCACATCTTCAATTTCCATTTTCACTTCATCGCCCACGGCAATGGGATTGGTAGACGTGATCTCATCTATCTTGAAGATCCCTTTGATGCGCGCATTATACATGTTGCCATCTTCCCCTTTTGCTACATACCAGGAACCGGTTGACTTATAAATACGCGCCTTCATGCAGCGAAGATAAAGCATAGTGGATCATGGAGGACAGGTGTTAGGCGTTAGCATTTAGGCATTAGCCTTTAACTTTAACGGCTAATACCTAAATGCTAATACCTAATAGCTCAAAAAGAACTTTTGCTAAATATTAACCTCCCGGAACGCATAAAGCATTGAGTACAAAAGCATGGGGAGGGGAAATTCAATATCTTCGCAACCTATGTCGAAATTTGCGCATGATGAAGTAGTGCCTTACCAACATAGCCAGCTGGATAAAAAAGAGCAGGTGGCAGATATGTTCAACAGCATTGCTTACCGCTATGATTTTATGAACCGGTTTCTCAGCGCGGGCATTGATGTCTGGTGGCGCAAAAAAGCGATCAGCCAGTTAAAAAGCCTTTCGCCTAAAAAAATATTAGATGTGGCAACCGGAACCGGCGATGTGGCGATCTTAACTTACCGGCTGTTGCAACCCGAAAAGATCATAGGCATTGATATTTCTGAAGGCATGCTGGAACTGGGCAGAAAAAAAATTGAGAAACTGGGATTATCACAAAAAGTTGAATTACTGAAAGGCGATAGTGAAGTGATCCGTTTTGAAGACAATAACTTTGATGCCATCACCGTTGCTTTTGGTGTACGCAATTTTCAGAACCTCGAAAAAGGGTTGAAGGAAATGCACCGGGTGTTACAACCGGGTGGTAAATTGGTGGTACTGGAATTTTCCAAATCAAAGAATGGATTATTCAATTTTTACATGAACGTGGTAACACCTATGATCGGAAAACTATTGGCAAAAAATAAAAGCGCTTATCAATACCTGAACGACAGTGTGCAGGCATTCCCCGAAGGACAAACCTTTTTAAACATTATGCATGAAGCAGGATTTACCCAAACGTATTTGAAAAAACTTAGTTTCGGAATATGCACTATTTACTGCGGAAGCAAGTAGTCCTGC